>JAJRXV010000290.1 GCA_024276115.1 Deltaproteobacteria bacterium | reverse complement strand
GCGCTGGCGCTGGCAGAGCGGTACACCCCGAATTTTTATATCGGGTTCAACGCGAAACGAATCAAACAGCGTAGCCCAGGTGAGAAGGACTGGACAGGCGACGTAGGTGTGCTTTATTATTTTGATCCTATGGGGAAACTGCGGTTCGGGCTGGTCGGGCGTAACCTCCTCAAGACCGAGTTTGATTACGTGCATAAGCAGTTCGCGTTCGGGGTGGCATACAACGCCGGGGGTATCCTGACGCTGTCGTTCGACCTCACCAAAGACGCTGACACTGACGTGCCAGACGATACTATATACTCGTATGGCGCGGAGTTGATGACGCCAGAAGCGCTTAAACTGCGCGGCGGATACATGATAAACAAGATCACCGAGAAGGAATATTACTCGTTCGGTCTCAGTTATTTCACGCAGGGGTACTCTATCGGTTACGCAATCATGAAAGATGAGGCGGACAAGGACAACATCGTGCAGAGTATTTCGCTGCAACTATATGAGTAGAGAGGCGTGACGCCTCAGTCGATAGATCAACAATTTCGTAAAAGGGGAAAAAGCAAAAATGAGAGCGGTAATACAGCGGGTAAAAAGCGCGAGTGTGCATGTCGATGGCTCAGAGATAAGCTCTATCGGAGCCGGGCTTCTTATTTTTCTCGGTATAAAGGCAGATGACAGCGATGCTGACGCGCAGTATATAATCAAAAAAAGCATCGAGATGCGGATATTCGAGGATGACGCTCAGAAGATGAACTTGAGCGTCGCGGATGTCGGTGGCGAGCTACTCGTCGTCTCGCAATTCACGCTCTATGGCGACTGCCGAAAAGGACGGCGACCGTCGTTCGTCCGCGCGGGCAGCCCAAAAGAAGCGGAAGTGAAATACAACGCGTTCGAAAAAGCTATCGCCGCGCGCTACGACAAGGTAAAGTTCGGAAAGTTTCAGGCGATGATGGATGTGCAACTTGTTAATGACGGACCTGTGACGCTACTTATTGATAGCGAGCGAGTGATCTGAGCGTATCTACTTTAATGGGCATGTTGCCCAATACAATTTAGGGGCTCCGCCCCCTACGTTTCCGTTGGTCGCTACCCCGTAATATCCATAACTTACAAAATTATCGACTTTACATAAAATCGATAATTTTGCTATTTGGCAACACTTCCTTAATGAACAACCCTCAAGTGACGTTTCCGTTTTTGAGTTTTACCCTTCTGCTTCCTCTTATCCTTTGGGTTAAAGATTATGATTAGTATCACCCCGGCGACAAACCCACCGATATGCGCGTACCAGGCGACATTGCTATCCTTAGCTCCGCCGGTGACGTTGAGGATCTGCATCAAGAACCAGAACCCGATAAAAAATATTGCCGGGACTCTTATCACCTTAATGAAGATGATGATGAAAAAAAGCGTTTGTATATGCGCGTGCGGGTAGAGGAGCATGTATGCCCCGAGTATTCCGGCTATCGCGCCTGACGCCCCTACCAGCGGCGTCGGGGAACCACCGCTCATCTGTATATGCAACAGGGCGGCGGCGATACCGCACACCAGGTAGAATATTATGAACTTAACGCGACCGAGCGCGTCTTCGATGTTATTCCCGAACACCCATAAGAAAAGCATATTAAGTAGCAGGTGCGGGATGCTTCCGTGCAAGAAGGCGTACGACATAAGAGTCAGGTACGGATTTACTTTGAACGCCGACTTGTTGAAGAGCTGTAGCGCTCCGTTCTCCTGCCCGAACCGCGCGGGGATGACCGCGAGCTGTTTTGTGAAATCGCCCATAATGTCGCTGTAAAATATCTGTACGACAAACACAGCGACGTTTATCACGATCAGTGCTATAGTCAGTATCGGGAATGATTCTGTAGGGTTATCATCTTTTAACGGTATCATCTATTTTTTATATTTCCCTGATTTTCTGAGCTTTTCGGATTTCTCGCTTACTTTTGTGCCCTCAATAAGGTCGAGTCCGAGTTTTTCCTGCACAAGTGTTTTTAGGTAATCAAGGTTCGGACAGACCGGCGCGTGAAAATTATCCTTCGTTATGCAGGTAGAGAGGTGTACGACTACCTGTTCTTTTTCTATCCCCTCTTTCCGCTTTAGGCACCGCAAGAGGTTTGTCAATTTCCGGTGGGTCGCGCGACCGCAACAGCCACCGCATGTAAAATAAAGAGTCCGCAACGAGCTATCTTTAGGGTACGCGGAAAACTCGCCGCTCCTCTGGTCAAACGCCGCTTCGCAGAAGTACCCCGAGCAACGCTCCTTCACGATGTGGCACTGAACGATGACTATGTAGTTTTTGTTTTCCATTGTTTTTCTCCAGGTTTATTTATCCTTAAAATACTTCTTTGAAGGGTTTATTCGCTTCGCTCAACATATTTAATCCTGGGTTCCCGATTACTACCTCGGGAATGACGTAGCGAGAATACCACATATTTAATCGCCGGGTTACTACCTCGGGAATGACGTGGTGAAAGCTATTTGTTTGACCGCCAGATTGATAACAAATTAATTATTATTAACCCGGCGATAAATTATTAAGACTTCTGTGCGACTCCAAAACTGTCGTCCTGAATTCATTTCAGGATCTACCCTATAAATGCGGGTAGATCCCGAAACCAGTTCGGGACGACGGCAGGAGTCTTATATTATACATTTTATCGCTGGGTTATTAACTATTCATTCATAATTCTTAATTCTTAATACGCTCCCCACGGTTTCGGCAACAAGAGATCCTCATATATTCTCAGAATGTAGAGGTCGGACATGCCGGCGATAAAATCGCAGACACTCCGCTCGATATCGTCCTCATTGTAGAGTCCGCCGCTCACTTTCGCGAAGGCTAGCGGTTTGTCAATAAAATGATGATACAGCTCTGTGATTATCTTCGAGGCCTTGACAAAATCGCCATGAACAATATCGTTGTCGTAAACTCTTTCGTACAAAAACGCGCGCAGCTTTTTTATCGCCGTTATTACTTCTTCGCTCGCGTGAATCCTGCTACCGCCTTTTTTGAGGGTCTGCGTGATAACATCAATGACCATCGTGTTTATCCGTTTCGCGTGAGTCGCGCCGAGTATTTTTGTTATATGTGTCGGTATGTCGCTCATTTTTATCACGTGCCCCCTGATCGCGTCATCGAGGTCATGATTCACATAAGCGATGATATCGGCGAGCCGTACTATCTGCCCTTCTAGTGTGATCGCTATCCGTTTGGGGTTTTTCGGGAGGATATCCCCTTTCCCTTTTGAGTGCTTAAGTATCCCGTCCCGCACTTCATACGACAGATTTAAGCCGCGCCCGCTCTTTTCGAGAATATCGACAACGCGCAGGCTCTGCTCGACATGCCGGAACCCTCCGGGATGGATCTTGTTCAGGACAGCCTCGCCAGCGTGCCCGAACGGAGTGTGCCCGAGGTCATGCGCAAGCGCTATCGCCTCAGTGAGGTCTTCGTTTAGGAGGAGTGACTTTGCGATCGTCCGCGCTATCTGTGAAACCTCAAGCGTATGCGTCAGCCGGGTGCGGTAGTGGTCGCCCATCGGGACGAGGAAGACCTGCGTTTTGTGCTTTAGCCGCCGAAACGCTTTTGAGTGGATCACCCTGTCGCGGTCATGCTGATATATAGGACGGATGTCGCATGGCGGCTCATCGACCTGCCTGCCGCGGCTGTTCTTGCTGAGCTGCGCGAATTCACTTAATGTATCGGCTTCGATCGCTTCAAGTTTTTCCCGAATATTCATGGTTCACCTATAGTAGTTTAAACGTGTTTAGTTTTTCATCCTCACCGATTATGACCAGCAGGTCGCCCTCTGTTATCCTCTCGTCGGCGTGCGGGGCGATGATCACTTTCGCCGGCAGATCCGCGAGTGTTTTCCGCTTTATCACAACTATCGCGATACCGTAGTTGGCGCGGACATTCGCCTCTTTGAGCGTTTTGCCGAGTAG
>JAJRXV010000021.1 GCA_024276115.1 Deltaproteobacteria bacterium | reverse complement strand
CATGAATCGCCGATGCCCGATGTCGGCTTCAAGGTGATGTCCGCCGTCCTCTTCCTCCGGGATAAAATGCTCAACCACAGGCGTATGTTAGAGGCCGCCGGTATAAAGTATGGCGACAAAGTCCTCGACTACGGGTGCGGCCCCGGGGCGTTCACTCTCGCCGCCGCGAAGGTCGTCGGGTATGATGGCGTCGTCTACGCGCTCGACAACCAGCGCCTAGCGATAGAATCCGTGCGGGCGAAAGCTACGAGCCGCGGCTTAAACAACGTGATTACGATCTACACCAATCAGGGCGAAACGGAGCTGCCGGACGACAGTGTAGATTTTGTACTGCTGATCGGAGTGCTGCATATCGTGCGGAACCCTGACTCCATCCTCAAAGAGATAACGCGGGTGATGAAGCGTGGCGGAAAACTCCTGCTCGTTTCAGTGCATATACCCGAGAAATATCTGCTAGAGCTGGTCGCGCCGTTCTTTGAGTATGAGACGAAGGTGCGCTCGATGCACGTTTTGGGAGTGAAGGGGTAGGGGACACAGCGCGATAATAACGCTAAATCGCCCTTGACAATCCTGATAAAAATTGTGTAGATTGAACCTTTAGGTTAAGTTAATGCGTTTCCTTACTTATGGTGAGGGGATGAAGGAGAGTGTAAAAGTAAAAATGATAGATGAATTAGATAATCCCTATAAAAAAGCGAAACGTTTACGTAATTTATTGGTTAGTCGTGCAAAAGGTAGAGCTTCTCAAGATGAAAAATACTTAGAGCTATGTCAGTATTTTTTTGATAACTCTGAAATGAAGAAAAAACTGCCTGCATTTCTTGAAGATACTAGCGGTTTAGATTCATTCTGGGATTACATTCAAGGAGAGTTCCCTCACTACGAAGAGAGGACAAAGTTTATACGTGCTGAATTTGAACCTTTACTTGATTATTGTAAGAATATTACTTCTGTACCATCTGACAGTAGAATATCTGCTAGCTTAAAGAGTTTTGATGAAGCGGGCGTTCATGTAGCTTGGAAAAAAGCTTTAGCTCGGCGGACAGATGATCCTGAGGGGGCAATTACAGCTGCAAGAACTCTTTTAGAAACAGTATGCAAGCGTATTCTAAGTGAACGTGAGGTAGTGTATGATTCTGGTAAGGTAACGCTACATATATTATACAGTCTCACTGCTAAAGAGCTTAACCTTCACCCGAACCAGCATAATGAAGAAATATTTAAGAAGATTTTGGGCGGATGCTCTGCGATTGTAAGTGGTTTAGGAGAGTTAAGAAATAAACTTGGTGATGCACATGCAGAAAATGAGATGTTATCAAACCCAAGTGCTAGACCTGTACCACGACATGCTGAGTTTGCGGTAAATTTAGCTGGTTCCGTTGCGCTTTTTTTAGTTGAAACTTATAAGAATAGCTTATAGCAAGCAGGTTTGCACCCTCCCCCCAGCCCCCTCCCATCAAGGGAGGGGGGGACTACAGCTGACGTGTGGGGGAGGAATACCAAAGGAGCAAAACATGAAAATAGCGGTATCAGGAAAAGGCGGGGTCGGCAAGACCACATTCGCCGGTACATTAGCGAGGGTTCTCGCGACAGAAAACGACACTGTGTTGGCTATCGACGCGGACCCTGACGCGAACCTGGCGTCAGCGCTTGGTTTTCCGGCAGAGTTGCTTGAGGGCACAGAGCCGATCGCCAACATGATGGATCTCGTCGAGGAGCGCACCGGGGCGAAGAAGGGCTCTTACGGCGGTATGTTCTCCCTCACCCCGAAGGTGGACGACATCCCGGACAAATATTGCGTCGTACACAAGAACGTGCGCCTCTTGACGCTCGGGACGGTTCAGCAGGCGGGGTCGGGCTGTTTCTGCCCCGAGAGCGCGCTCCTGAAGAACCTCATAAACTACCTCTTCATCGGGCAGAAGGATACTCTGATAGTCGATATGGAGGCGGGCATCGAGCACCTGACGCGCGGCTCCACCGCGTATGTCGATATGTTCATCATCACCGTTGAGCCGGGCTTGCGCAGCATCCAGACCGCGTTCCACATAAAGAGTCTCGCTGCCGCGCTCGGGGTCAAGAGCGTCTACATCGTCGGGAACAAGATAAACAGCGATAGCGACAAGCGGCTCATCGAGGAGAAAATCGGCGATGAGATGCAGGTGCTCGGGTATATATCGTATAACCCGAAGATCATCGAGGCGGACATGAAGGGTATCGCGCCGTTCGACATAGATGAGAAGGTAAGGGTGGAAGTCACCGAGATAAATCAGGAGATCAAGCGTTTGCGGTAGTCGATTATCTCGTCTCTGCTGAAGTTCCGCGCGGGGTCATAAAACGGCATACGCTCGGGTGAGTTCTCTATTCGCCGTGTGTCTTTTTCTGACAGTGGTGTTATGTCACCGCGCTTTGTCGCTAGTGTGCCGCCTTTTTTCATCACATCACCCGGTCCGGCGCCGATCGCGAAACCCGCTTCTAGCAGACCGCTCCGCACTGGTGTCGCCGCGCTGTAGGTGGCGAATATCGCTGAGTCGGTCATCCGATCGAAGAGTCGCGCGAAAAACTGCACCGTCCACAACTCGGGGTTCTTCCGCACCGAAAACGGGTCGTGAAAAACAGCGTCGAACTGCGTGCGTAAGCTTTGGATGCTCTGCCTGGCGTCACCCGGCAGAATCTCGATCGTTATACCGCCCGCGCTGTAACGCAACGCCTCCGCCACATTTTTTATAATATCATAATCGCCCGCGCAGTCATCTGGTATCGGCACAGCGTCAAGTTGCGCGCGGCTTATCACTTCCTTCTCAAAGCTGACTATCTCGACTATGCAGTCTCGGTTCGCTTTGCGCGCGGTGTGGAGGGCGGCGAGAGCGTTGTACCCGAGCCCAAAACCGACATCGAGGATTCTGACCCGCCCGGACTTCGCCAGCCGCGCAATACGGCATGGCGTGGCGAACTTCTTGAACGCTTCGTTCAGCGCGCCGCTACGCGAGTGGTACGCCTCATCGTACTCCTCAGAATGGAACGTGTGGGAGCCGTCGTTGGTGGTTATATGTTTGAGATTGTTTTTCATCTTGTCTGTTTATTTCCGTCGGGCTGTTCTTCTAGCTTTACTCCGCGCTCTGCCGCGACAGTTTTCAGATCTGTAAGCGATATTTCCATCCCCATCATATTACTCTTAGTCATTTTCCACTTAGAGTCAAAATAAACTGCGCCGCTTGGCAGGGCAGGGTCGCAGACTTTATAAAGCCACGGCTCCTCTGGCGAAACATTGTCATTCTTTTCACATATTGTTTTTTCGACTACAATTATCTCTTTTGTATTACGGTCAAACTCGGTAAATCTGCCCGTCTCCCCTTTTGCGTACTCTTTTGTTTTGTCAGCGCCTAGCGGGTTGACCCCAAACGGCTCTTCTAAGTCGGTAAAGCGCAAAGTCTCGATATCTGATTTAGGTGTAAAAACTTCAACTTCACGGTTGTTCGCATCACGAAAAGTTTTTATGTAATCTATGCTGGCATAAAACTGAACATCAAGATCGTCGCCATCAGGTACGCATAAATACTGAAGGTTTCCCCCGCCATTTTTAAATCGACTCCACTCGAACAATATTTTTTTAGACTCTGTTAAAACCGTGTAAGTGGTGCCGGCGGTGATGGTGACTACACCAAAGATATTAACATAAACATAAGTATCTGACTCAGATATTTTGTACTTTTCACCCTTCCAGAGAAAGCTCCACTTAGATTTGATTGAGTTTGCGTAGAGTGTCGGGTTTCGCTTTTTCAAATGCGTGTATCTGGTTTTATCGTCTTGGCTCTGCGCAATCGCGGCGTTTATCATGTCGAGCCGCTCGGAGTCGAACTTCCATATATTATTGATGTCCGGGATGAGGCTCGCGTACTCACGCATACTTTGTTTCGGGGTTGGTTTCAGCGTCGCGCAACTTGAAAAGACGAGTGTGAGGATGAGTATTGTTGCTATCTTTATTGTGGTTTTCATAATGTTAGTCACTTTTTAAATCCGTAAGTTATTATATCAGTTGATTAGTCAAAAATCAAAGGATATTAAGGTAGCATAAAAATAATTGCTTTTCACCTGTTTAGGTGGTATTAATGAGAAATAGTATTCAAAATAGCGTCTAATGGAAATAAATGGCAATGATTAAAAAAATTAGGATTAAGAATTTTAAAAGCTTCAAAGACACTGAAATAGAGCTGGGGAATTTTAATGTTTTAATTGGCGCTAACGCTTCTGGCAAGTCAAATTTTGTGCAAGTGTTCCAATTCCTCAAAGATATAACTCTGCATGGTTTTGATAACGCGATATCAATGCAGGGGGTCGAATACCTGAAAAATATGAACGCGGAAGCAAGTGAAGAGGTTAAATTAAGCGTGACTATACAACCGGATTTTATACTTACCATAGATGCAAACAAGAGAATCAATGTAAGTAAACGTAATTATGAATTATTTATAAAGTATGGCGAAGAAAACTCTGAAATTAAAAAAATCAGGGATAAAGTAACGTTAAAATGTGAATTTGTTGACGAGAAAAATGCTAATGGAAAGAGATTAGTTGCAGAGGGGGAACTCATATTGCAAGTTGAAAACGGGGTTCCCATAGCAGATTTAGAAACAGATAATAAAAGTATAAAAAAAGAAGACTATTCCTTTAACTACTATTTTTTTTGTCGAGACTTACCAAAAAGTAATGAGAAGCTCAAACTACTCTTAGGAAATAACATTATTTCCCCCCGTTTATTAGAAACTCACTTTAGGGATCTTTCAGTTTTTGATATCGAGCCGAAAAGAGCAAAAGAATCAAGTAAGGCAACAGGGAAAGTAGATTTAGAAGGAAGTGGGGAGAATTTATCTATTGT
>JAJRXV010000289.1 GCA_024276115.1 Deltaproteobacteria bacterium | reverse complement strand
GAATAAAAAACGAAAACAAAATCATAAAACAAGCAAAATCACAAAAACCTAAGACCGCGGGGAAATTATGATGCGAAAAAATTTACGTCAACGCCAGCGATTAAGTTAAATCGCGTTTGGCAACACTCCCATTATATCTTTTTGCAATTATTTTTTTAATTATTTAAACAATTAGAAGTTTCTAATTGTTTTTTAACTTTCATTTAATATTCGTTTGTTATATTTCAATCATAAGGTGGCAATGAAGTTTAGCCATACGTTTTTTGAAAAGAGAATATCATTGTTAAGGTGCAAAGTATTTCAGCCGGTCAACAGTCGGCTATTATATAAAGAGTAAAGTTAAACAGTCCTAAACTCATTAATTTACTCTCCTAAACTTGGACCCTTAGATGAGGTTGAAGGTGAAGCGTGGCAGCTGCTTCAACCTCCTCTACCGGTCAGGTAAAAACATTGATAATTACTTGAAATGAAAACAACCAGGGAAGAGCCTGATGCGGTAATAAAAAAATAAAGAAAACTGACAGTCTAAAATATAATTAACAGTTCTGCTTGTGTGTGTAGCAAAAACCCCTCCTTTTGCTCATGCGCAAGCAGTTTTTCATTTGAATATAAAAAAAATATGATATATAAATATAACAATATTTTGGAGGTAACTGATGGCAGAAGATCTTTCAAAGCAGGTAGAAGAAAAAAATAAGTCAATACAATTGCTTATTGATGAAGTCAAAAAAGTGATCGTAGGACAGGATTATATGCTTGAGCGGCTTATCATCGGTCTCTTGGCAAACGGACACGTACTCGTAGAGGGTGTCCCAGGGCTCGCTAAGACGACGATAGTCAAGACGATAGCAGAAGCGATCCATACCGGTTTCCAACGGATACAGTTCACTCCTGACTTGTTGCCGGCAGACTTGACCGGAACTCAGATATATATGCCGAAAGATGGGACCTTCAGCGTAAAGAAGGGACCGATATTCAGCAACATAATTCTTGCCGATGAGATAAATCGCGCGCCGGCTAAGGTGCAGAGCGCTCTCTTAGAGGCGATGCAGGAGCGACAGATCACGATCGGTGAGACCACCTTCAAACTCGAAGAACCTTTTTTGGTGATGGCGACACAAAACCCGATCGAGCAGGAGGGTACATACCCGCTCCCTGAGGCGCAGGTAGACAGGTTCATGCTGAAGCTCAAAATCACCTACCCGAGCAAATCCGAAGAGAAGGAAATAATGCGTAAGATCGCGATGCGGACTGATATGAGTGTGAATCCGGTGATCACGCCGCAGGATATCCTGAGCGCCCGGGAAGTGATAGATAAAATCGAGATGCGCCCCGAGGTGGAGGACTACATCGTCGATATTATTCACGCGACGCGTTATCCTGAGGAATTCGGGCTTGATATCAAGAACCTGATACATTATGGAGCGTCTCCGCGAGCGACGATATACCTGAATCAGGCGTCGAAAGCGCACGCGTTTTTGCAGGGGCAGCATTTTGTTAAACCGCACGATATCAAATCGGTAGCGTACGACATATTGCGGCACCGGATACTCTTGACGTACGAAGCAGAGGCCGAAGAGATGACGACTGATGATGTGATAAAGCTGATCCTCGACTCTATAAATGTACCATAGGGAGGCGGCACGATACCGCGGTCAATATATATTAGCAAATGATAAAGTTTCACAAAATTTGAAAGTTTAGTAAGTTATTACTTGACATGTTTCGTTAAAAGAGGGAGTAAGGATGCTTCAAAGCGACCTGATAAAGAAAATATCGCAGATACATCTCCGCGCCAAATACCTTGTCAATGATATCTTAGCCGGTGAGTACAGTAGCGCTCTCAGAGGTCGTGGGATGGAGTTCGATGAGGTGCGCGAGTATACCCCTGGCGATGATATCCGCACTATAGACTGGAATGTTACGGCGCGTACCGGTCATCCTCATGTGAAGGTGTTTCAAGAGGAGCGAGAGCTTACGATAATGCTGATGATCGATGTCAGTTCCTCTGAGCAGTTTGGCTCGGTGAAGGAGCTGAAAAATGAGGTAGCGGCAGAGATCGCGGCGATACTGGCGTTTACCGCGATAAAGAATAATGATAAGGTCGGGCTGGTAATATTCAGCGACCGAATAGAGAAGTATATCCCCCCGAAAAAGGGTAGGAGCCACGTTTGGCAGGTCATCAAGGAGATAATCGAGTATCGGCCTCTCAAGCGTAAAACCAATATCGCCGGTTCGCTGGAGTTTTTCAACAAAGTTATGAAGCGCAAATGTGTCTGTTTTTTGATATCTGATTTTATCTGTAAGGATTACGAGAAGACGCTCCTGACAACGAACAAGAAGCATGATGTGATTGCTGTGACTATCACTGACCCGCGCGAGTTGACAATGCCGAAGGTAGGGTTCATTGAGCTTGAGGATGCTGAGACCGGTGAGACGATGCTGATTGATACGTTCAGCAAAGGATTCACTGAGCGCTTTAACGCGCTGGCGCGCTCGAGGGCGGCTGAAAGGGCGAAAAAATTTCGCTCTATGAGTGTCGACAGTATAAATATCGTCACCGACCGCTCTTATATACAACCAATAATGAGATTTTTTAAAATGCGGGAGAAGCGTATGTAGTTGTATATATCGTTTTTCAGTAAATGAATACAGGAATAGAAGTTTAAAAATATGAACAAAAAAAACTTATCAAAGAAAAATACTATTATGGTCGCTCTGTTTGTTATCTTATGTATTATGATGACAAACGTTGCCGTAGCTGCTGACCTGCCCCCGGTGCGGGTAACAGCTTCGGTAGACAAAGTCGAAGCGATCGTCAGAGACACTGTCCGGCTGACGCTCACAGTAGACCACGACCCCGGGATTGAGGTGGATGTACCTCTTATCGATAATGATATCGCTGACTTGAAGCTACTTAAGAGTGAGCGGAATCCCCCTAAAGAGATCGATGGTCGGATAGTTATAAAAAGCTGGTACGATTTTAAGGCGGACAACCCCGGCGCGTACAGTATTCCACCGATCGAGGTTTATTACGCGGATGAAAACGCCGTCCAGCAGGTAGCCAAGTCGAGCGAGATATATTTTTCAGTCAAGACTACATTAAGTACCGCTGGAGAACATGGAGAGCCGGCGCAGGACATCATCGACATCAAGGGGCTCGCCGAAGTCAAAGTCGATTACACACGACAGATCATAATATATGGCTCAATCGGTGTGCTCCTGCTTCTCCTGCTGATATTAGCTATACGTCTAATTAAAAAACGTAACCATGTAGAGGTAGTGATACCGATATTACCACCGCATGAGATCGCTTTTAAGGAGCTTGAGGAGTTGAAGGACTCAAGCCTGGTCGCGGATAAGAGAGTGAAGGAGTATTACTTCGAGCTTTCCGCGATCGCGCGTCGCTACTTAGAGGGGCGGTTTGGTTTTAACGCTTATGAATCGACGACAGAAGAGATCTTACCGATTCTCAAAAACGCTCTTCTTCTCGATGATGTGTTGAAGAGCCTTATCAGGAAGTTCCTGCTTAACACTGATGTAGTCAAGTTTACAGAATATACCCCTGGTGAAAATGAGATCCAGCTGGAGCTTTCACGCGCCTACAAAATTGTCGAACAGACTATGCTGAAAGAAGAGCCGGTAGAGGGTGAAGAAAGTGACACAACAAACGACGCGGTGACAGATAACGAAAATAGCGAAACAGTAGAGCGGGAGGTGGACGATGTTTAGATTCGCGAATCCATGGTTCCTGCTAGCGGGGTTGGTGATACCCGCGATCATATATTATTATAGAAGCGGTAAAGGCGTGACGAGAGTGATGTTCTCAAGTCTTGAGGTCGTAAAGCGGCTCAATGTGCCTCTGAGCGTAAAAACGCGCCATTCTCTCATCGTACTCAGGGTGCTCGCGCTTATTTTTCTGGTGCTGGCGTTCGCGAGACCGCAGCATGGCACGGTGACGACTGAAAGCATAACCGAAGGTGTCGAGATAATGCTTTGCGTCGATACGTCAGGCAGTATGGCGGCGATGGATTTTACGCTTAATGGCAAGCGCAAAACCAGGCTGACGGTTGTGAAGGAGGTCGTGAAGGATTTTGTCAACGCGCGGAAAAGTGACCGGATCGGTATGGTGGTATTCGGTGACGAGGCGTTCACACAGTGTCCACTGACGCTAGACTATGGTATCGTGCAGAGCTTTTTGAAAAAAGTTGAGATACGGATGGCGAGTATGGAAGAAGACGCGACAGCGATAGGTAACGCGCTCGCGATGAGCGTCAAACGCCTGAAGGACGTAGAGGCGAAGTCAAAAATAGTAGTTTTGCTGACTGATGGCGTGAATAACTCCGGTCGTATAACACCGACAGTAGCAGCCGATATCGCTAAGTCTATGGGGGTAAAAGTATACACAATAGGTGTCGGGACTGGCGGGGAGGTACCGATTCAGATCGATACTCCGTACGGAATGAGGACGGTAAGAGGTGAGATACCGCTCGATGAGGAGACATTGAAGATGATAGCCGATAAAACCGGCGGTCATTATTTTAGGGCGACAGATACAAAAAAGCTGAAAGAAGTTTATAGCAAAATCGATGAGCTGGAGAAGACCGAGATAAAGGTCAATGAATTTACTGAGTATAATGAGCTGGTAAGATGGTTCTTGCTCATCGCGCTTGGGTTGCTTATGGTCGAGGTAATACTCGCTAACACACGTTTTATGAAAATACCGTAAGGGGGAGGCATGGTGCCTCAGTCAATAGGTTAACAAAATGGGACGATTTCATGTAAATTTAAAGCTTTATAAGTTATTGCTTGACTTATTTTATTAAAAGAGGGGCTTAGATGAAGTTTGGTGATTTAACATATTTATTACTGCTTTGGGCTGTACCGGCGCTGATACTCTTCTACATCTTCGCGTTCAGGCGCAGGGACAGGTTCATGCGCTTGTTTTGTGAGGAGGGTCTGATCAAAAGAGTGATGCCTAACATCAGCCGCTCCAGGCAAAAGCTGAAAGCGGTTTTGATCATCTTCGCGGTTATCTTTGTGGTAATCGCGCTTATACGACCACGCTGGGGCTACGAGTGGGAAGAGGTCAAACAGCGTGGGGTAGAAATCGTAGTGGCACTGGACGTCTCAAATAGTATGCTTGCTGAAGATGTGCCTCCGAACAGGCTCAGACGCGCGAGGATGGAACTTGAGGATCTTTTGAAAATACTCAAGGGTGATAGGATAGGACTTGTCGCTTTTGCCGGGGACAGTTTTTTGCAATGCCCGCTTACACTTGACTATGGTGCGTTCATGATGTTTTTGGACTACATCGACACCGACCTGATCGAGGTGCAGGGTACATCGCTGGGGAAAGCGATAAACAGCTCTATAAAAGCGTTTGACCCGAAAAGCGGAAAGTCAAAAGCGATAATCCTGATAACTGACGGTGAGGATAACTCCGGTGAAGCGCTTAAAGCGGCTGAAGAAGCGAAAAAAGCCGGTATAAAAATATTCGCGATAGGGATCGGTAGTGAAGAAGGCAGTCCGATACCCGATAAAAAAACCGGTGGCTTTAAGAAGGATAGTAACAATGAGATTATTATGACAAAGCTCGACGAGCCTACGCTGGTGCAGATCGCACTGATTACTGGTGGTGGCTATGCGCGCTCTGTCACAGGTGATATGGACTTAGAGAAGATATACACCGAAGGGATAAAGAAGGAGCTGAAGGATGAAGAGCTCATGACTGATAAGCGTAAGAGGTATGTCGAACGGTTTCAGATTTTCGCCGGGCTAGCGCTTTTGCTTGTAGTGCTTGAGTCCCTTATTAGCGATAAGCGTACCGCTTGATATCGCCTCTGCAAACTAAACTTGTAATAAAATTAAGGATAGATCGATGAAAAGAATTCTGGTATTTACTTTATCTGTTTTTGTGCTATTATTTGCCGTGGAAATCTCATTGGCTGAGAGCATAGGCAAGAAGCTCGACAAGGCCGGGGAGTATTATCAGAACGAAGAGTTTGAAAAATCTCAAAAAGCTTATGTGGAGACACAACTTGATAAGCCTGATGACTTGGAACTGAAATACAATATCGCCAATACATATTATAAAATGGAGAAATATGAGGAGGCGGCGAAGCTTTACTCTGATGTCGCGGTGGGGACGACCTTGACAGAGCTCAAGGAGCATGCGCTTTTTAATCTCGGGAACAGTTATTTTAAACAGGGAAAGTACCAGGATTCTGTTGAGTACTATAAAAAAGCGTTGAATGTTGACCCGAATGATGAGGAAGCGAAAAAGAACCTCGCGTTTGTAAAGCAGGTAATAGAGCAGATGCAACAAGAACAGCAAAAGCAGGAAGGTGACGAAGAGCAAGAAGGCGACGAAGAGCAGAAAGGCGACGAAGAGCAGGAAGGCGACGAAGAGCAGAAAGGCGACGAAGAGCAGAAAGGCGACGAAGAGCAGAAAGGCGACGAAGAGCAGGAAGGCGACGAAGAGCAAGAAGGCGACGAAGAGCAGGAAGGCGACGAAGAGCAGGAAGGCGACGAAGAGCAGGAAGGCGAGATGACTGAAGAAGAGGCAGAAAACCTTTTAGATGGCTTAGAAGAGGACAGAAAAGAGTTCATGAAGCGACAGATGCCGAAAAGAAGGAAAAGGACGATAACAAAGGATTGGTAAGCGTGCGAAAATATATCATAATGATAATCATACTGCTGATCTGCGCGACCAGTTCGGTGGCGAGCGCGGAAATAACTGTGAGCGCGAGTGTTGATAAAGAGAAAGCTTCTATGCAGGATTTTATCAAATTCACTATATCTGTCACTGGTACCGACTCGCTCGACATTCTGCCTGACTATGATCCGGGGCGTAATTTCACAATTGCTTCAACTGGACAGAGTAGCAAAACAGTGTACATTAATGGCAAGGTGGCGAGACGCGTTAGCTTTAATTATATGCTCAACCCAAAACGACCCGGTACGTTTATGCTACCAGCCGCAACGGTGACGTATAATAGCAAGAGATACGCAACACGACCGATACGCATTGCAATTGAGAAACAGCCTGAGAAGCGTGATGAGATGGAGGATATATTCGCAGAACTAGAGGTGACAAACGCGACACCCTATGTCAATGAGCAGATAATATACAGCTTTAAGTTTTACGCGCGAGTGGATATCGCGAACATCGCTATTTCCCCGAGGGAGTTCAAAGACTTCATCTCTGAGGAACTCGGCAAACGCGAGTACTCAAAGATGATCAACAACCAGCGATATGTTGTCACCGAGTTGCGGTACGCACTCTTCCCGATGAAGTCTGGCG
>JAJRXV010000020.1 GCA_024276115.1 Deltaproteobacteria bacterium | reverse complement strand
TACGTAACCGTAAAGAACACGATCATCGCGTCGCCAGACATTGTCGCAGCGGACTCTTACGCCGCGACCCTCTTTGGGAAGAAGGGCGCTGACCTCGGTTTCGTCAAAATAGCGTATAAAGCCGGACTCGGAGAGATGAATATATCTAAAATGAAAATATTGTGAGAAGACAGGGGGCGAGAAAACAGGGCTCGTGGGTTAAAGGCGAGGGGCTCATACATACTGTCATCCCCGAGGTTTAACCACGTCATCCCCGAGTGTTTCTATCGGGGAGCCACTGTTTCTACCCTAGCCCCCTCGATCCCTTAAACCCTTGAGCCCTAGTTTTTAAAGGAGATAACCATCGTCAACAAGCACTTACGACTAATCAGAAACGTGACGCACATACTGTTGCTGATGCTTTTTCTGTTCCTCTTTCTGCAGGCGCAGTTTACCGGTGAGGATATCCTCAAGTACCCGGTGAACCTCTTTTTGCGGCTTGACCCTTTCCTCGCGCTCACGTCGTTCATCTCCGCGCGGGCAGTGATTGACGCATTCTTGATCTCTGGTTACGTCATCGTGCTCACGCTCCTCCTCGGCAGGGTCTGGTGCGGTTGGATATGCCCTATGGGGACAACGCTCGACATACTTCACAAAGTGTTCTTCAAAAACTCCAAGCGGCTCGTCGATAGCCAACGCTTCAGACGGCTCAAATATTACCTCTTCTTTTTCTTGATCGTTACCTCGGCGTTTTCGCTTCAGCTCGCGGGCTTTTTCGACCCGATATCGCTCCTGACCCGCACAGTTACACTCTCGCTATACCCGGCGCTCAACGTGATCTTCGAAAAAATATTGATTGCGGGTTACAACGTCGATATCAGTTGGATCTCAGAGCTGTCAGACAACCTTTACATTATCCTGAAAGAGAATTACAACCTCATCGCCTTCAAGCAGCCGGTCTATTATTTGAATTTCTTCACATTCTTCATCTTTTTCCTGATCGTATTCCTCGAAAAGTACGAAAAACGTTTCTGGTGCAAAAACCTATGCCCAGCAGGCGCGATGCTGTCGCTCCTGTCACCTTTCTCGCTTATCAGACGAAGACCGCGGAAACAGTGCCCGGACTGCGAACACGGCTGTGACGCGGTATGTAAACTCGCGCTCTTCCCCGGGGGAGAACCAGAAGATTACATCAAAAAGGAGTGCATATACTGCTTCGATTGTATTGAGAACTGCCCGAACGGACGTGTAAAATATTCATTCGGTATCAGGCGCAAAAAGAAAAAAGGCGTTGACCTCACACGCCGCGGACTCATATTGTCGCTCGGAGCCGGGGCGGTAGCGTTACCGCTCCTACGTGTTAATCCGCTCAGTGACAGCCCAAATCTTCCACCGCGATTCATCCGCCCGCCCGGCACTCTTGACACCGAGAATAAATTTCTCGCAAAGTGCGAGCGGTGCGGCGAGTGTATGCGCGTCTGCGTGAACAACGCCATACAACCGGCGTTCTTCGAGGCGGGTGCCGAGAGCCTCTGGACACCAAAGATCGTGCCGCGGATCGGTGCGTGCGCCTTCAACTGCACGCTCTGCGGGCAGGTATGCCCGTCCGGCGCGATAAAAGAGCTGTCACTCAAAGAGAAGCACACCTTCGTCATCGGAAAGGCGTTCTTCGACAAAAACCGCTGCATCCCCTACGCGAAAAAAATCGACTGCATCGTCTGCGAGGAGCACTGCCCTACCCTACCGAAAGCGATCAAGTTCAAAGAAGTGACCGTCACCGATGATAGCGGCGTAAAAAAGAAGATCAAACACCCATACGTCGATGAAGCGCTTTGCATCGGGTGCGGTATCTGCGAGAACAAATGCCCGCTCGAGAAGGAAGCCGGCATCATCGTATTCAACCAGAAGAAAGTGATCAAGGAAGGTTACTTTATCAGTAATGTTTATTGATGGGAAGAGAAAACCTCATATTTTTAACATCAACATGTCGCCCTGAATTTATTTCAGGGTCTGTAATCCAACACACCCCTCTCAAGAGAGGACTTACTCCTTACCCACCAACTGCGCCTGATCGATCAGATAGCAGATCGCGTGCCCGATGGTGATATGTACCTCCTGGACGCGGGCGGTGTTGAACGAATCGACGTGGATATGGATATCGACGAGCTCTTTCATGCTGCCGCCGGTCTTACCGGTGAGACCGATAGTCAGCATATCTTTCTGCTTTGCCCTAAGGAGTGCCTTAACGACGTTCTTGGAGTTGCCGCTGGTGCTTATGCCGAATGCGACGTCGCCTTTCTTCCCGAGCGCTGATATCTGCCGCGCGAAAATCCGCTCATAAGAATAATCGTTAGCGATACTAGTTATGGTGGAGGTGTCGGTGTTGAGCGCGATCGCGGCCAGCGCGTCCCGCTCGGTGCTAAAGCGGTTGACCAGCTCCGCCGCTAAGTGTTGCGCATCCGCCGCGCTGCCACCGTTACCGAAGAACATGATCTTGTTCCCAGCTTTGAGTGCGTCTATCATTGTCACAGCACATTTTCCCACCAGCTCGGCGTTCTCTTTGATAAAGTCATTTTTCAGCTTCGCGCTGTCGTTGAATATTTCGATTATTGTCTCTTTCATTTACTTTTTAGCTCCCTTAATAATTTTATCTACCTGCTTC
>JAJRXV010000288.1 GCA_024276115.1 Deltaproteobacteria bacterium | reverse complement strand
CGCACTTGTTGAATACTTCTATCAACCTTCCGCTGAACTCGAGATTTCCGTGACCGACCTCCTCGGCTAAAGCGGCGCGACCTCGCGGTGAAAACGGCTCCTCGACCAACTCTTTATAGGTTGGGCATACGCTCAAACACGCGCCACACTTGACGCATTTTGAGAGTTCTTTTATTAGTTTTTGGTTTAAGTCACCCATTTTTCGACCTGCTATAGAATATCTTATTCGGATTCAGAATATTATTGGGATCAAAAGTCTTCTTAATATTTTTCATCAGCTCAACCATGACATTCGAAAGCTCGAGCCCGATATATGGCGCTTTTGCGATACCAACGCCATGTTCCCCAGAAAGAGTCCCACCAAGAGCGATAACATGCTTAAATAACTTACGAAGCCCCTCTTCAGCCCGCTTGGATTCATCCTCGTCAGAGTCGTCGATCATGAGATTGACATGCAAGTTGCCGTCACCGGCGTGACCAAAAGTCACGATCCTCAAGTCGTATTCGTCAGAGATATCCTCGATCATCCGCATTGTTTCGGGGATCTTGTCGCGCGGTACGGCGATATCCTCGTTGATTTTTTTCGGCGCTATGCTACTTATCACCGGGGAGAGCGCGCGCCGTACATTCCATATACCTTCTTGCTCTTCCTCATTTTTCGCGACAAATATTTTTATCACATTCTGTTCATGAAGAGTTTCTGATATGCTTTTCACCTCATCGCTGAGTTTTTTGCCGTCAACTTCGATTATCAGAATCGCGTTAGTATGCTTCGGTATTTTGATATGCGTTTCGTTTATTTTATCTCGTATGCAGTCGATTGCCGACTTGTCCAAAAACTCGAGCGCTGATGGAATCACTTTTTTTCTGATGATCGCAGGGACGGACTCTGCCGCGTCGTTAACCGATTGAAAAAAAGCGAGCATAGTCTGCTTTGCCGCCGGTTTTGGAAGTAGCCTGAGCCGTATCTTAGTGACTACCGCGAGCGTCCCCTCTGAACCGACTATCAGCTTCGTGAGGTCGTAGCCTACCACGCCTTTGATCGTTTTCGTCCCGGTGTGGATTATCTCCCCGGTCGGGAGTACCGCCTCAAGCCCGATGACGTAATCCTTAGTGACACCGTACTTCACACCACGCGGCCCGCCCGCGCACTCTGCGACATTCCCACCGAGCGTGCACATCTTCGCGCTACTCGGATCCGGTGGATAAAAGAGCCCGAGCTTTTCGATCGCCTTCTGAAAATCATACGTGATAACACCCGGCTCCACCTCAGCTGTGAAGTTGTTTTGGTCGATCTCAAGAATCCGGTTCATCTTGGTGAGGGATATCACAACACCGCCAGAGACAGCCAGAGAGCCGCCAGTGAAACCGGTACCGGCGCCGCGCGGAATCACTGGAAACTTTTTACTGTTCGCCAGCTTTATTATCTCAGAGATTTCTTGCGCGCTTGACGGGAATACAATCGCGTCGGGGATGAATTTTTGGTTCATCGCGTCATACGAGTAGCAGATGTTGTCCACGACATCGGTGAAGAGGTTACCCTTACCGACTATCGCGCTTAGTTTTTTAATTATCGCGTATTCTAGCATTTATATATCCTGAATGTTATTCTACTGGTGAAAGTAATAGAGCCGCCTAAAAACAACAAAGAAAACCGGTAACATAAGCACCATCATGTCAAGCAGTATCTGACCGTTTGACGGTGGTGGCAACCCGATGTCCTGAGTTGTCAGGCACCCGCTTTTGCTCGAACTGCCGACTTTGATCGTCACTTGCGTAGAGCTAGTCTCGCCACTGTCATCCGTAGCGCTGAAAGTAACAGTGAACGTTCCACTATCAGAAAAAGTATGTGTCACGCTCTCTTCGGTGGAGGTCCCTCCGTCACCAAAATCGTATTTATATGAGTCGATCTCGCCATCATCGTCAAGCGCCGTCCCGGTGAACTTCACCAAGAGGGGAGGGGAGCCGCTTGTCGCGGACGCCAATACGCTTACCTCAGGTGGTAGGTTTGTGTTCGGGGCGGTGATAGAAAGCCTGAACGTCATGTGCTGTTCTGAAGCGCCGATTCGCGATATGGAAATACCGGTACCGAATTCCTGATTTGATCCGCTACCTGGTGATGTTATTTTGTTGAACTTTGTTTGACCATCTTCGCTTGAAAACGCCGCGTCATCCTTGTAACTCTTTTTGCCCGGATCCTCAACGGATATCCGATAGAATGAATTGTATGGCGTGCCGTTGTTGAGCATCCATGGGTCGATAAATCCGTCAGGCATCGCTTCATCGACATGCCAGATAACTATCCCAGAGTCGGGCAGGGAGGCGTCGTAACCGGTCAACTGCCGGTTCTCAATAAGGAAATACTCGTTATCATTAGGCACATCCACTTTGTAGAGCCTTGCGCGTGTCGTATCGCTGAGCTGAGTTATAGTATAATCACCGCTTAACGACGCTGTTTCGACAGAAAGCCAACCGACGTAACCATTAGACGAATCACCGTCCATGTCATTTTTGAGATATCCGCAAAGCTGCGATGGTAGTGCTCCTGGGGGCGTACCACCATAAGTTCCATAGTCCATGATGCACCAGCTAGACACCGGTTCACCATCCCCCTCAGAGTCATAGAGGTCAGGAGCGCCGAGGTCATGCATGAACTCGTGAGCGTGGGTTCCTAGCTGATTCTCTTCTGAAGTCATTATGTAGTTGCTGACATAAACGCCATCCTGAGTCATATATGGGGTGATTGCCCAACTGTGAGACCATATCTCATTACCCTGCGCGGTCAAGGCGTAGTCGCTACCCGCATGCAGAATCGAAAGGTGGTCGACATATCCATCACCATCTTTATCAAAATCTGAATAGTCTATATATGGATCGGCATTGTCAACAGCCTCTCGCACAAGTTCATCGATAAAAGCCATGCTGCCACCGGTTTTTACGCCGTAATAGCCCATCTTACGCTTACTTGACGTCCAGTCCGCGACACTGCCGGCGATATTTAGCTGGTCGTACGAAATAGCTTTGAAATAATGAGTAAGCTGACCAATAGAATCACCGAAAAAGAGTGAGGAAAGGTATTTATTGTCGTGGTTTGTACCGTGCTTTACGTCAGTGAACTCGATCGGTAAGACGAGTATATCCTCTGTACCGGTGATGTTTACCGGTGAAACCTCTCTTTTGGCGAGGAGGCGCTTAGTCATCGCTTTTGATCTTATGAATTCGTGCGAAGGTTTGAGGTGTTTTTTTTCCGGAGGCGCGACCTTGCCGAGCGCGATTCCTGAGGGTACAAGCGCTCCGATGGCGTCTCGGGTGGCGTATTCAAAATAACCGAGTGAGTTCTCGACAATCGAGTATCCATCGGCAGTCTCAAACCAGTGTACGCGTTCATCACCGATAAGCCGTACTTTGAGCGTGGAGCCATCAGGCATAGTAAGGTTTTTTAGCCCCGGCGCGGCTGGTGCGGCGGGGAGTTGACTGAAAACGCACAGGTTTATGATAATAGCTACTATTAATACTGATAACTTATTCATATTCACTCCTCAAAAAAAAGGATAATTCAATTTTAATCAAAAGTCAATCAAATCCGCCACCCTGCAAAATATCATGCAGAGCAAATAGAGATAGCACACGGAAAAGACGGAAAAGGCGGATAAAAACGGATTTTGATTTTTTCCGCAAGGAATAATGATGGGCATGTTGCCCAATGCAATTTAGGGGGATTTCCCCCTACACTCCCGTTGGTCGTACCCCCTTTTTACAGTTACTTACAGCGATGGCTTTTTTGAAAACAGGGAGAATTCTCTATTTGGCAACAGTCCCATGATGTTTGGTGGAGTCTTAACAAACAAAAAGCAATTCGTATTAATCGGTATTTTTCGTATTTTCCGT
>JAJRXV010000287.1 GCA_024276115.1 Deltaproteobacteria bacterium | reverse complement strand
TACCGATAACTGATTCGCCTTCCCAGATAGCGAGTCCAGTCTCTATTTCTGTCAGTGAGAGCTGGAAGTAGTATTCCACCTGCTGAATTTTGCTTGTGACTTTTACGTTACGCTGGAGTATCTTGCCCGAGAGGCTCAGCTCAGGCGCGATCATTTTGCCCTTACCGGCGATAGTACTCTGCTTGAACTCGTCATCGGCACGCAGTTCCCGCGCCTGCTTTGACATTTTGTCTTCCGCGCCATTCGCGCTGACAGCTGTGGTCACGACGACCTTACCGCTCTGTAGAAGCTCTACGCGGATCTTCTTTATCAGCTGGTCGGTGTCGATGCGTTGCATTGTGTCATTGATTATCCTTGAGATAGCGAGGACATAGCGTCCGCCACCGGGCTTTGTGAGAGCGCCGGAGCTGAGCATGGAATTTATCTGCTCGCTCGCCGCTTTTTGGAAATCACGATAGTCAAGCCCCATAACCGCCTGCCCCTTATCGTTATCCATGTCAATGTTTTGTGTTGTCGGCGCGCAGGCCACTGCTAAGATACTGATCAGTGCGGTAACAAGAATTAATTTGACGAATGATTTCGCGCTGTTTTTACTCTTAAAAAAACTCATAGATTACTCTCCTTTTTCTCTCAATTTAACTCTAAAATCTTTAGCGGTCGCTTTTGGGGCGATCGCGTTAAACCTGTATTCAGTCTGCTCATAAGCCGGAAAAGATGTCCACTTTGAGAGAATTGTCTTAATCAAAAGTCCGTTGTTGTCGAGCCAGTCAACCTTGTACTCGAGTTTGTAATAATTAGATGTGTAGTTCCTGCCAGTTATTTGTACGACCATAAAACCGTCAGGGTTCGTATGCGTCAAGACCTCAGTGATCGGTAGTTTTCGTGCGATGGAGGTATCGATGATAGCTACCCTCGGATCCATCGGCTTAGTTTTTGGCGCACACCCAAAAAACGAAAGTACCATAATCACAACCATTATTCTACATATTTTTTTTAAAAACACAATAACCTCCTTATTTTTTTATCAATAAAATTAAATGAAAAACAGCTAATCCTGTTAAAATTTAATAACATCATAAGTCATCCCGATACCGGCTTTTGGTATCTTGACATATATGAGACAGTTTTCACCTTTCGGTACTTCCGCGGTGACGCTCTGCCCGTCCGGAGCGGATATCGTCACCAGCCCGGTCTCCTCGCTTTTTATCTTCGCGAGTTGAAAGTTTTTTGGTAACGCTGTCCAGATACGGATATCCGCAGCGGTAGTCGCCACCTGGTATACCAAAACGGTCAGCATCCCGGCGCTACCGTATTTTTTTTCCGCCAAGTACTGCGCGTAAGTCTTCAGCAGTGTCGATGTGACAGCGCGGGTGACTATAGCGGGGTAATCTTTTTTGAACTCGGTCTGGACAATTCTATCCATGCTCGCCAGCATTTTAGTTTTTACTTTTTTGTTACGCTTCCCATCCCCGCTAATGTATAAGTACGGGTACGCCTGCCGTCTGAGCTTCAGTTTTGGTAAAGCGACTCCGGTGAATACGGCGCGCTTTGTGACAATAATAGGCAGGTTGACCATATATTCCTGCCGCACCGGACCAAGCCCATTTTCAAATATAACCCAGATGAATTTTTCGTCAAGTTTTTTTCCATCTAAAATCCTTTCAATGATAGCGAAGTCATCAGCGACAGTCGGATTATTCCCCACCATACCATACGCTTCTTTGAGCAGTGTAGACGCTTTGGAGTTGTCGCGGTCGGCCATAAAAAACAGCCCGGCCAAGTAGGTGGTAAAAGGATTGATAAAATCAGGGTATGTCTCGAAGTCATTCAGGTTGGAGTATTTTTGACCGATGATCCTGTCGATCTCAGGGTTGTTTACCGTTTTATCGAT
This sequence comes from Deltaproteobacteria bacterium, assembly GCA_024276115.1. GTDB lineage: Bacteria > Desulfobacterota > JAJRXV01 > JAJRXV01 > JAJRXV01 > JAJRXV01. The sequence continues at coordinate 6,984 of JAJRXV010000287.1, read as the reverse complement.
ATTAACTGTCGCCAGATTTCCGGCTCTTGCTTTTTTATCTTCTTTCGCCTGCTTTTTCTGCAGGTCTTCTTTCATATCCGCGATCTCCTTCGCGAACCGTTCCTTCGCTCTTCTCTGACGGTCCAGCGCACGGTTAAACTCCACTCTCGCGAGATCTTTTTTGCCGAGCTTCCAGAAGTTCAGCGCTTTATAGGTGTTGACCATTATCCCGTCGAACTCTTCGCCCCGGTAGTCGAGTACGGTGTCATTGAGCATGACAGAAGCGGTTGTTGACAGCGCGACGTTTTTTTCGTTAAAATACTTGATTATATCTTCACTTTCATCAAACAGTTTTGTGCTTTTTTCATACTCTTTCGCGTGGCGCAAAGCGGCTGCGGCTTGCAGCTTTTGTAAGAGGTAAGATGTTCCTGGCTTTTCACCGCCATGGTCTTTCAGCTCAAATTCCGCTGCCTTGAGGTACTCCCCGGATGAGTACATACTGTTAAACTTGGCGAGTTCTCTTTTGGTTGAGTAAGATGAACAGCCAGATGAGGTTGACAGTAATAAAATAAGCGCGAATAAGCAGGGGAGTTTAATAATGAAAGGCTTAATAATCTTCACAGAGTCGTCCTTTTTATTTTTTATTCAGCCATAAAACAGTAGAGATATCCTTTGTTTGAGAGAAAGTAAAGCGCGTCATCGGTGAGGTATATTTCTGAGTTGATCCCTGAGCCGGGCTCAAATTCGAATAACACCTTACCGCTTTTTATGTCTACGACGTATAGGTAGTCTTCTGAAGCCGCGAAGACATATTTATCAGTGATGACCGGCGCGATCAGATTGGGTGAGAGTTTTGTCTCCCAGATGATGTTACCGAATGATTTGTCGACGTTGTACAGGGTTCCGCCGCGAGAGGCGATGATAAGGTCATTGTCGTTAAACCCTGGGTATCCGCTTCCGTCGAGCATGATCTTCCATTTTGTCTTGGCGTTAGCGGTTTTGATCGCGATGAAATTACCGTCGAACGATGACGCGTAGAGCGTGTCGCCATCTACTGCCGCTGGTGTGTCAACATCATTTATGCCTTCTATACCACCAACCATTTTTTTGTAGAGATTTTTGCGTGTTTTTGTGTCAAAACAGTAAAGGTATCCATCAGAAAATCCCTGGTAAAGTTTGCCGTCACTGTATGCGGGGGCCGCGACATCCCGAACGATGATATCACGTGTGAATGTATCGAGTTTCACTTTCCAGAGGCGTTTGCCGCTATCTTTTGAGACGCAAAAAAGGGTATCAGATAGATCTGTAAAATATATCTCGTTTTCGATGACGAGAGGTGCGGAGAGTATTTCTACGTTATACTTCTGTCGCCAGAGTACCTCGCCGCTCTTTTTGTTGAGGGAGTAGAGATACCCCTTGTTATCACCGAAGTAAATGTTATCATCAGATATCGTCGCTCCGGCCTGCACATGCCCGATAGTTTTTTGTCGCCAAATTATTTTTTTCTTTGATATGTCAAAAGCGCAGAAATTTCCCTCAAGATCACCGAAGTATAATATACCAGCCTCACCGACAAGAGGATTAGTCATCTTAGGCGCGAAAATATATTTGTCAGTGAGTCTTGTATTAATGAACCACTTTATGGATAGATTTGGTGAGAGCTTTGCTGTGGAGTAGCCGGATCTGCTTTGACCATAGCGATAAGACAACTTTTGTGCCGTGCCACTAGATAAAGTCTCAGCACGCGCTTCAACAGATATGAAGTGAAGCGCGAAGAAAAGAATAAGAAGTGTTAAAATATGCTTTTGAAGCATCATTATTTCACTTGTATAGAGTTAATGCGCTCCTGTGCTTTTTCAGCGAAATCTGAGCTCGGGTAATTTTTTATTATCTTCTGGTATACAGCTGTCGCTTCAGGAATATCCTTCAGGTTTTCATAAGCGAGCCCGAGATCCCAAGCTATGCTCCTGCTGATGTAATCGTTTGAGCTTTCACCTTCTGTTTTTTTAGGGAGATTGTCATATAGCTCTTTAAGTATTTTTACCGCGTTTCCATAATCACCAAGGTTTTCGTAAGAATACGCGATGTTTGTCTTAGCGATCAGATTATAAGTATCGTTTTTGATACCGGTGGATAAAAACTTATTATAATTATCTATCGCCTTTTCATACTGCTGAAGGTTGTAATTAACGTTAGCTATATAATAAAGCGAAAGAGACGCTTCAACGCTAGTTGGGTACTGTTTAATGATATTTGTAAAATCAGCCAGCGCACTTTCTAGAGTTCCAGTAGAGACGTCAGCCTCACCCGCTCCAATACTGTATAGTTGCCGGGCACGAGTAAATAGGGCGCTTGTGGTTTCTTTTTTTGACTTAGCGGACATATCGACCAGTACGAGTGTCAGGAAAACTACGATTATCAGCGCCGCAATCACCAGGACTTTGTTCCCGTGAGCGGTCAAGTAGTTGACTACTTGGACTGAAATCTCCTGAAGCTCATCTTTTTTCAGATCTTTTCTTGAAATTTTTACCCGGCGCGCTTTCTTATGCTCTTCGCCGATCATTGTAGACAGTCCACCGCTCTTTTTCTTAGTGACACTCTTTTTTCTCGGTTTTGTAGGCGTTTTTTTAGCCACGGTTTTTTTCGCTACTGTTTTTTTGATAGTAGTTTTTTTAGCTGTAGCCTTTTTCGCGGCTGGTTTCTTAGTTGTTTTAGTTGTTTCTTCTTTTTTTGGCATTATTGTTTAAGTCCTCTCAGGAATTATATATCAAAAATTAGACTGGTATTATTAACATTAAATTCTGATGCAGTCAAGTTTTTAATTCTCTTGTAATTTTTTTTTTTTTTTGCTATATTGCCACTTAAATTTATACAAATAATTAGGATGGGTAGCTTGAACAAATATACTATTGGTTTGATCATAGCTTTAACCATTTTTTTGAGAGGGGTCTCTTTTGCCGGCATGACCGAAAACCCTCACAACAAAATGGAGTGTGGAAAATGCCACGCGGAAGAAGTAGACTTTTCTAGGGCTTTAAATAATCCAAAGTTTGTCGAAAAAGATGTTGTGGCGATGTGCCTGAAGTGTCACAGTGATATAATAAGCGTACACCATCCTCAAAGGGTGCAGGTGATAGTTGAAGTCCCGGATTACTTACCGGTCGGGGAGGGGAACTTTATCACTTGTAGTACTTGCCATGATATACACATAAAGGAAGTATCTAACCATTTACTCCGTTCTTTGAGCATTGGTAACTATACCAGCAGGATTGAAATCTGCTATGAGTGCCACCGGGACGACTTTAGAAAGATCAGTCCCCACAATTCTGAGGATGAGGGGATGTCTTGCCTGATGTGTCACAGGGATACCCCTTCGATAAGAGACACGAGTAAAACAGTATCGCTTGTTAGTGAAAATATCGAAAAGATGTGTAACTTTTGCCACAATATAGCAGTGAATGAGCACCCCTTAAATGTTGATACGACGATTGAGATATCAGAAAAACTGCCGCGCTCTAAAGACGGTAAAGTTATCTGCGTCACCTGTCACGAACCGCATGGTTCTATTAGCACAATCAACTTCCTGCGGGAACAATATGTTACCGACTTAGAGTTCGGGAAGTACGAAAACCCACACACAATACGAGAATACTTCAACTGCCTGAAGTGTCACGTCGATATTAACTCTACAAAGCTTAAAAAACAAGAACAGCTCGACTGCAAATATAAGAACGATTTTATTTTATTATGTTACAACTGTCATGGTACAGATGAGGAAACATGCCACCCTATAAACGCCGCTCTTAAAGAGGGGATGACGCTACCAAAAGGGTTCGAGCTGAACAAGGATGACCTGATATCATGTGTTACGTGTCACAACCCGGACTGCTCTGGTGATTCTGACAATATACGCTACCGGAACTTGAATGATATTAAGGAATCAAATTGTCATGATTGTCATGATTTCGGTCCAGAAAAATCGACAAATCCGCACCTCGGCAAGGATGACACATTATCATGCTTTATATGCCACAAAAAAGGTGAGAAGATAGAGTCTTTCGGGATGAGCCAAAAATTTGTCTGCCTGAAGTGTCACAAGTACAAGCCGCACCCATCATCTGTAGATCACCTGAAGCCGCTTCGCTCTACAATGGCGCTGATACCGGGGATGAAGCTTGACAGGAAGGGTAAGATCAAGTGTTCCACCTGCCATGATCCTCATATAATTGGGAATAAGAACAGTAAACTCAGGAGTTTCGAAAATATAACTATATGTGAAGGTTGTCATCAGCTGTAAAATGAAAATGTCATACATAAAAAAAAGAATATTTTTGATTTTCATTATCGCCGGAGTGATTATCTTTACAGCCTGCGCGGTTTTCGCGAAACCAGCTGAGAACCCACATAACAAATCCAAGTGCGAAAAGTGTCACGCGGATGAGGTCAGTTTTGAGAAGAATATTACAGCGGTCAAGCTGATAAATGATGATGGTGTGACAATGTGCCTGAAGTGTCACGAGGATATCTTGAATGTGCACCACCCTCTGCGTGTGCAGGTAAATCGCGATCTACCTGACTACTTGCCCGTCGGTAAGGGGAACTCGGTAAATTGCCTGACTTGCCACGACCTGCACTCTGAAGACACCTCCAATCACCTTGTCAGAACGTCGAGTATCGGGAACTATTCAAGCCGTATAGATATTTGCTACGACTGCCATCAGGAGGATTTTAAAGAGCTTAGCCCGCACAATTCTGAGAGTGAGGGGCTTTCATGCCTTACATGCCACAGGGATACGCCATCGATCAGAGATACCAGAAAGACAGTAACACTCGTCACAAAAAACATAGGGAAGATGTGCAACTTCTGCCATAATATAGATGAACACAACCACCCGCTTAATGTCGATACAACGGTTGATATTTCTTCTGAACTACCGCGCTCGGCTGACAAGAAGGTAGTCTGCATCACCTGCCATGATCCGCACGGCACAACAGGTACGATTAACTTCCTACGTGAAAAATATGTGCTTGACTTAGAGTTTGGGAAGTACGAAAACCCGCATCAGGTAAAAGAATACTTCAACTGCATGAAATGCCATGTTGATGTGCCTAAAGTAAATGATTACGTCGATTGCAGGTATCAAGATGATTTTATTCTGGTATGCTATAACTGCCATGGTTCAGACGCCGTCCCTTGTCACCCTGTCAATATCAAGCTGACCGACGAGATGGTGTTGCCAGCTGGCTTCCCCCTCAATGATGATGGGCTTGTGACATGTGTTACGTGTCATAATCCTGATTGCTCGGGGGAAATAAAAATAGAGTACCAAAATTTCAGAATGCTTGAGAAGCGTAACTGCCCTGACTGCCATGATTTTAGTGAGCAGGTGACGTTTGATCCGCACAAAGGCAAGGGTAAGATGACAAAAGAGTGCTTCTATTGCCATAAGCGCGATGAGGAGATGGCCAACCTTGGCATTGATGAGCGGATAATATGTATCAAGTGCCATAAATATAAGCAGCACCCAGAGAGGGGTTTTGGGAAACGGCGGGCTTTTATGACAGTAACACCACCAGATATGTACGTAAACAGAAAGAAGCAGATTACATGCTCTACCTGTCATGATCCCCATGACGAAAGCAAGGGGAACTATAAACTTAGAATATTTGAAGAAGAAATGACGGCGTGTGAAAAATGCCATAGGGGATAAAATGGAAAATATGAGATTCTCAAGAACAAAGACTATATGCGTTTTACTACTTATACTTATACTGCTGACGCTGAGCTCAACAGCTTTTAGCGCGCAGAAAAAGAAGAAAAAGACAAAAAAGAAAAAGTCAAAAATAACCGCGCAGATTAACAAGGCGATCCCGTTATATCTGCGAAAAAACTACAAAGGCGCTAAAAAAATATTCATCAATGTATTGAAGGAAAAGCCTAACAATGTAGTCGCTAGGTACTACCTAGCGGAGATAATGTTTACTGATGTCAGAAGATATGACGATGCGAAGAAACAGTTTGAGATCGTCCTGAAGCTCAAGGATAAGATAAAGTCAGACAAATTTAAGATCCGTAACAGATACCTCTTCAATAACTCACAGCTCAAACTCGGGCTCGTGCATCTGAAGAGCGGGCAAAACTTCAAAGCAATAAAGTACTTAACTAAATATTTGAAGAACGATAAAGACTCACCGGCGCGCATCATGGCGTATAACAGTCTTGCCGTCGCACACTCAAACCTTGACGATTATGAGAACGCTATCAGGAACTTTCAGGAGGCGCTAAGGCTTGACAAGGAGAACCTCCTCGCCCGATTTAACCTTAGCTCAATCAACAGCAAGCTGATATACTACAACACCGGGCTTAACCTCTCGATCGAAGGGAAGCATGTCGAGGCGGCGCGTGAATTCGTTAAGGCGCTCGATGTCGATCCGTTCTTCGTAGCGGCGCATTTTAGGCTTGGGATGGAGCATAAGTACCTGCGGAACCTCACTGACGCGGAAAACGAGTTCCTCCGAGCTATCGCTATCAATCCTGATTATGTGAACAATTATCGGGTATACACTCAACTGGCCGACATCATGGTAAATATCGACAATCTTGACGGCGCGAAGAGCTATGTCGCCAAAGCGCTTACGATAAGACCGAAGCACCCGCAGGCGTTTAATGTAAAAGGCAGGATAAGCATGAAGGAGGCGGACTACCCGAACGCGGTATCGCACTTCCAGAGCGCGATCAATGTCAGAAGCATCCCGGAGTACGAGAAGAACCTGAAAAAAGCGCAGGACGCGCTACTGGAGCAGACGAAGGGGAAGTGATGGGGAACCACATCAGTAATTCACCGTCGCGATCACCTTACCATTGTTGCGCCAGTACATAGCTAACCCTTTTAGCTTACCATCGACGAAGTTTTCCGCGGACTTCTTATTACCGGTCGGGTACCACTCTATTCTGGTACCGTTGACCTTCCCATCCTTATAATATACCTCGGATTTCTGCTTGCC
>JAJRXV010000286.1 GCA_024276115.1 Deltaproteobacteria bacterium | reverse complement strand
GCCCTTTTTAGCTTGATTGGCAGCACTGTTTGCGGTATCATCCATTTACCCCCTTTTTCTTTTTTTGGTTTCACCTAACAGGTGAGTATTATAACTCACTGAAACCCTTAAAACAAGAGGGGGTTTTCTTTTTTCTGACTCTCAATGTCTATTGTAGGATTATTTACACTGGAGTTAAAACCAAGGACAATTCATACAACCCTGACAAAAAAGATTCGGGAATGACGTTACAAGACGCTTACTGGAATTTTATATATTGAAAATTATGAAAAACAAATTAATGGTAATGGTACTAAAATAGTTCGACGAGCTTCTCTTTCAGCAGTTCAACGAAGTTTTCATCTTCGGGGGATATTTCATGTGAAAGTTCACCGACTACGCTTTCGATATTTTGAGCGACCTTTACTTCTACCTGCTCAGGTGTGGCTTTATCACCGACTCTAACAGCGACTTCATTAGAAAGCGATTTGATAAAAGCCATCTGCCTGCTTTCCATAGAAATCTCTACAGCGTCACTTTTCGCTTCTGACTGCGAGGTGCCTTTCCCTTTGACAAGCTTCCCGATTCGGAACTGCTTGTTGTAGGTTCTCAGTACGTTATGAATGCTGAAATCTGAGATAGTCATTGTTTTTCTCCCGCTGTTTACTCTTTTGTAAGTGAATCGGACAAAAGTTGAAATAACTTTAATTATTTTTTATATTTTTTTATATTTATTTATTGCCTTAGCCCGCGGAATTGCTGTAACATCTTGTTTTACCTGTTTATTTGATGACATAATTTTATTTTCTATGGCGAATATTTCATCCATTATTTTTTTGATTCGTTGGACGATACTGACGACTTTATTGTTGAATATATCAGAGTAGCTATCTTTGCTCTTGATCCACTCCTCACGTAGAGGTTTTAGTGTCTCCTCAAGCGTGTTCGCCTCGTTCATCAGCGCTAGGCGCTCCGACAGCACCGAGACAAAAGCCTCACTGTCGCCATTTTTGAAGGCGGTCTCTCCTGTTAGCGTCTTTTTTAGGAGCTTTTCGTATATGTCTAATTGTTTCGCTAAGTTGTCGATCAGTTGCCGCAAATGTACGCCTCCATAACTTACGAAGAAGATAGCAGAATTCCGCTAACAATTCAAGTTATTTGTTCTCTTTGACAAGAAGGTGTCGCGTCTTTACGTTGGATAACGATTTGATCATGCTGCGTTTTAGTCCAGGGTATTTGCCGCTCAGTTCGGTCAGGAGCTTCTTCACATTCTTCCGCATCATGTTATCGCTACCGCACACAGGGCAACAACAGCAGACGATCGGGAACGCCATCATACCGGCGTACTTCATTATAGCCGCCTCCTCAACGTACACCAGCGGTCGGATCACAGTGTTGCGACCGTCATCCGAATGGAGCTTTGCCGACATAGCTTTTATTTCACCGGTGAAGAACTGGTTCAAGAGTGATGTCTCGATAAAATCATCAAGGTGGTGTCCAAGCGCGATCTTTGTACAACCGAGCTCGACCGCCTTGTTGTAGATGACGCCTCGCCTGAGCCGCGAACAGAATGAGCAGTAGCTCGTGTTCGGCTCAATATGCTTCTCGATAGTCTCATAGATATTTGTTTTGACTATCTCAAGGTTGTGTCCATTATCGGCAAGGTATTTCGATATAATGTCAGTGCGATATCCGGTGAAATTAGAGTCTATGTTAACCGGTACGAGCGTGAACTTTACCGGCGCTCTCTTCTTCAGGATATTCAGCAGGTGAAGCATGGCGTAGCTATCCTTACCCCCTGACATGGCGACTAGTATCTTGTCGCCATCCTCGATCAGATTGAAATCGAAGATAGCTTTACCGACTTTTTTCAGTATTTGTTTTTCGAGTTTTTTTAATGGCATGAAATTAAACGTGACCCTAACCCCTAGACCCCTCGAGCCCTAGACCCCTAGTTTTTTACAGTTGCAGCGCCTTCAAGAGCTCATTGTCGTCGGCGTTTATCGTTTCTGGTTTTGGTGATACTTTGATCGCGTTATCAGGGTCTTTCAGCCCATGCCCGGTGAGGGTGCATACCGCTATGTCACCATCGCTGAATACTCCACCGAGTTTTACCTTCTTTATAACACCGGCGATTGACGCCGCGGACGCCGGCTCGCAGAATATTCCTTCTGTGCGGGCGACAAGCTTATAGGCGCTGATGATCTCATCATCGCTAAGCATCTCTATCACGCCGCCGGACTCATCCCGCGCCGCTTCAGCTTCTTTCCATGATGCCGGATTACCGATCCTTATCGCGGTCGCGACAGTTTCAGGGTTTTTGACTATATGACCTAACACGATCGGCGCCGCGCCCTCAGCCTGAAAGCCCATCATCTTTGGTAGTGAGTCAGATTTGCCATGCCCTTTATATTCTTTGTAACCCTTCCAGTACGCGCGGATGTTCCCGGCGTTCCCAACAGGGAGGAAGTGGAAGTCCGGCGCTCTGTCAAGCGCGTCACATATTTCAAAAGCCGCTGTTTTTTGTCCTTCAATCCGAAAAGGGTTGAGGGAATTGACTAGTGTTACAGGGTGGTTATCCGCTACATGTTTAACCATGTTTAGCGCGTCGTCAAAGTTGCCTAATATCTGGATTACTTTCGCGCCGTGCATCATCGCCTGTGAAAGTTTCCCGAGAGCGATCTTCCCCTCCGGGATAAGCACGTATGCTTTCATTTTAGCTTTTGCGGCATACGCGGCGGCGGCGGCGGAAGTATTACCGGTAGAGGCGCAGATAACTGATTTCGCGTTATCTTCCTTAGCTTTTGAGATAGCCATCGTCATACCGCGATCCTTAAAAGAGCCGGTAGGGTTGAGCCCCTCGTATTTCAGGTAGATGTCAGCTTTGCAACCGATCTCCTCTTTGAGGCGGTCGGCCTTGATAAGCGGGGTGTCTCCCTCGCACAGTGTAACGATATTGCTTTTATGTTCTAATGGAAGATAGTCAAAATATCGATTAACAATGCCCTTATAAAGCATGTGTAAACTCCTTGACAGGCGTGCCTGTTTTTAATATTATGTTAAGATACTGAAACGGCATTTTCTACCGTTTATCTTACAGCTGAGAATAATAATCCAATTGCAAAACAAAGTCAAATGTTTTGTCTCTCTCAAAAATAGACATTGATTTTCCCGCACCGGTTTGTTCGGTTTTTCTTAGCGATTTTTTGACCTGACCAACAGGATTTACAGCTTTTTTATCTGAACATCATATTTTCGCCATCAAACCGCGTCATTTTTTTGCCG
>JAJRXV010000285.1 GCA_024276115.1 Deltaproteobacteria bacterium | reverse complement strand
CCAGTCTATTGCAATGTAATGGTCATAAATGCTATCATCCATATCGGTCTCCTTTTTTTGCGTTTATTTTTTTCCTGCAAAATCAAAATAACACAAATGAGGTTAACACCTCAAGAGGAGACCACCTTTCTTATTTTATCGTGAAAGCGTCTTGACATTAACGTTCATCTTGTCTATTATGCGTGAAATGAAGAAACTGATACTTACATTACTAATATTGTGTTTGACCGGTTGCGGTGCTTACCGGCGCTCCAATGCGGCTTTTTATTACGCTGAATCACTTTATAACGAGGCCAGAAACTTGGTGGAGGATAGGCAGTATGAGGCCGCCATCAATAAGTTAGACGGAATAATCAGTATGAAGGAAAAAAAGAATCAGTATCTTACCCGAGCGTTAATATTAAGGGCTGAGACATTTATAAAACTCGCTCAGACCTTGAAGAACCCGGTGAGTTTTGATCTGATTCTGTTACGGTTCAAATCTAATAACGTCAAAAAAAGATATAACACTTTATACGCGCTGGCGAGCAAAAATCTGGCTCAGATTTTATCAAAATACCCGGCTGATAAATACGCACCGCGCGCGCTCCTGATTCAGGCGCAGATATATGATTATAATAACCTGCAAGCTTTTGACCAGGCACTCGCTATATATAAGTCGTTACCAAGAATTTACCCCGAATCTGAGGAGAGCAGGATTGCCAAGGAAAGAGTAAAAGAGTTAGAGAAAATATTTAAGTCGGCAAATGAAATAAGTAAAGGTATACCCTTTCAGCATTAACGGAAAAAAACATTGATATTTTGGTCCGCATACTGTATCATCACAAACTATGAATAGACACCGAGACAAAAAAATTGTAATAGTTATGCCTGCTTATAACGCCGCTAAGACACTTGAACAAACATATAAAGAGATCCCTGAGGGGAGCTACGATGAGATAATCCTCGTTGATGACGCCAGCAAGGATTCGACAGTGAAGCTCGCTAAAAAGCTTAATCTCATAGTGAAGGAGCACCCGAAGAACAAGGGGTATGGCGCGAACCAGAAGACGTGCTACACCGAAGCGCTCAAGAGAGGCGCGGATATCGTCGTTATGTTACACCCGGACAACCAGTACGATCCCGGGATTGTACCGAATATAACCCTACCGATACTTGAGGGACAAGCTGACGCGGTGCTCGCTTCACGCTTTATCCGCGATCCACTTGAGGGCGGTCCTGTGAAGGGCGGTATGCCGGTGTATAAGTTTTTTGGTAACAGGTTTTTGACTTTCTTGGAGAATATTGTGCTTAAGACGTACTTCTCTGAGTTTCATACCGGTTATAGGGCATACAGCAGAAAAGCGCTCGAATCAGTGAACTTTATGGATAATTCTGATGATTTTGTGTTTGACAACGAGATCATCGTACAGCTTATTATTAAGAAGATAAAGTTTAAGGAGATCGGTGTCAGGACGAGGTACTTTAAAGAAGCGTCGTCTGTTGATTTCTTCACCAGCTCAAGATACGGTCTCGCAATTTTAAAGACACTCATAAAATACATTATGCACGTTAAAAATATTAAACGATTTTCACAATTTGAATAAACTCATGAAAAAGAAAAACATATATTTTGTCAGCCTTGGCTGCCCAAAAAACCTTGTCGACTCTGAGATAATGCTCGGGGTTTTGAACAACTCGGGGTACGCGATAACTGACGATCCCGAAAAAGCATCGATTGTCATCATAAACACTTGCGGTTTTATCAGTACGGCGAAAGAAGAGTCGATAAACACTATATTGCAGTACGCCGAACTCAAAGAGGGCATACTCGAAACGCTGGTCGTGTCCGGGTGCATGGTGCAACGTTACAAAAAAAAGTTCGTTAAACTCTTGCCAGAAGTCGATCTCTTTATCGGTACTAATGACTACCCTAAGATCGTAGAATATTTAGAGGAGAGCTCAGAGGGTGGGAACGCGCCTCTGCACGCCGCCAAACCGACATATATCCACACCAGCGCGACACCTCGTATTCTGCGGGAAGGGCAGAGGAGCGCCTTTCTGAAAATAGCTGAAGGGTGTAAAAACCACTGTACTTATTGTATAATCCCAAAGTTGCGGGGCGATTTTCGAAGCCGGCAGGAGGATGATATCCTGACAGAAGCGAAGCACCTAATAAAAAGCGGGGTGATAGAGCTTAATCTTATCGCTCAGGATACGGGATCGTACGGGTGCGATTTGACTATTAGTAACGCTAGCTTAGCGTCGTTACTTAAGAGTCTGGCTAAACTCCGCGGGCTCAAGTGGTTACGGGTTTTATACCTGCACCCAAAAAACATATCTAACGAAGTGCTCGATATAATCAAGAGCGAGCCGAAGATCGTGAAATATATTGACCTCCCAATACAGCATATCAGCTCTAAAATATTAAAGCTGATGAACCGTCACCAGACAGAAAGTGAAGTACGCGAAGTCATTGAAAGAATAAGGAATGTTATTCCTGACGCATCGCTTAGGACATCGTTGATCTTAGGTTTTCCGGGTGAAACTCAGGAGGATTTTGATAAGCTCTACGCATTCGTCAAGGAGACGCGCTTTGATAACCTCGGCGCTTTTCAGTACTCTAAAGAAGAGGGAACGAAGGCGTTCAGCATGAAGGGGCATTTGCATTACATGACCAAAAAGTCACGTTATAACAAGATATTAAGCCTGCAATCCGAGATATCACGTGAGAATAATCAAAAGTACCTCGGGAAGAAACTGCCGGTACTGATCGAGGGGCTAAGTGAAGAGTCGGACCTCTTGGTGCAGGGGCGGGCTTCGTTTCAGGCGCCTGACATAGATGGTCGGGTCTACATAACTGATGGCGACATAAAAACCGGCACTATCCAAAATGTTCTTATCGAAGAAGCGCATGTATATGATCTCGTGGGAAAAATCGTTTAGATGGACCTCAAAAAACGCAATAATCTAATACTTATTACGGCAGCCGTCGCTATATTCCTCCTGACAATGATTGACAGCATATCAATTAAAAAGTTCACGCGTAGTGAGATGATGATGGATACGCTTGTCGAGATTTCCGTCTTCGGTATGGGTAAGGACAAGAAGAAGCTTGAGAACGCTATAGATAGCGCTTTTACTGAAATTGACAGGATAGAAAAACTGATGAGTCGATTCATCGTGACGAGTGAAATAGCCGAAATAAACGCCTCTGATAGCGACGAGATTTATATAAGTAGCGAGACAGCGTATATATTACAAAACTCTCAGGTTATCAGTGACTTGACCGGTGGCGCGTTCGATGTCACGCTTGCGGAGCTGATGGAGTTGTGGGGGTTCACTGGTGATTCGCCCTCTGTGCCTGACAAGAGCGCTATCGAGCGTTTGATGAAGCACACAGGTAACGAAAAATACTCTGTTAGCGGCATTGACACGATATACAGGGTGAAGCTAGAAGATCCTGAGGTGAAAATAGACCTCGGTGGGATCGCTAAAGGTTATGCGATAAAACGGGCGGCCGAAGTGCTGAAAGAGAGCGGCGTGAAAAGCGCGATGGTGGATGCCGGTGGTGATATTGTCGTGATCGGGAATAAGAAGGGGAAGCCGTTTAATGTCGGGATAAAATCGCCTGATGGTGAGGGGATTATCGGCGTTATCGGCGCTGAGGATATCGCGATTGTAACTTCTGGTGATTATGAGCGTTTTTTTATAGAGGGTGGGGTAAAATACCACCATATTATCGACCCGGCGACCGGTTATCCCGCGAGAAAATGCAAGTCAGTCACGATAATCGCTGATGACGCGCTGGTCGCGGACGCGCTGAGTACTGCGGTATTTGTTATGGGGGCTGAGGCAGGGATTCAACTTGTTGATGGTCTTGACGAAGTCGAGGCGATGATCATCGATAGCGATGATGAAGCGCATTTTTCTCAAAACGCGCACAAGTACATAAAACTAAAAGAAAAAGAATGAAAGCAACAAAATTTGATAAGTTTATTATTCTGCTGTTTTTTCTCGGTACGCTCCTTAGTTTTAACGTAAAATCGTACTTTGGTGACAGCGGTACCACTGCTTTTGTATACAAAAACGGCGAGCTGGTTTATACGATTGATTTGAATAGTTACAAAGAGTACACTCTTGAGGTTCCTGATGGAGCGGTAAAGATCGCTGTAATTGACGGTAAACTATACATGCGGGAATCGCCATGCCCGTTGAAGATATGTATGATGTCATCCCCGATATTCAGAGCCGGTGATTCAATTATTTGCGTACCGAACCGGATTGTGATAAAAGTAAAGGGTGAGGCATCCGAAGAGCTGGACAGTATCACGAGGTGAAGGTAAAATGCGTCACTTTTCAAAAGAGCGAAAAAACGTTTATCTAGCGCTTTTCATCTCCGCGGCTGTGATAATCAACGTAGTCGAGTTTATTATACCGCTCCCGATACCGTGGCTGAAGTTCGGATTCGCGAATATATTTGTGCTCCTTGCCATTTATTTTTTCAGTTTTAGTGATGCTTTGATAGTCACAATATTACGCGTACTTGTCAGCAGTGTCATGGTAGGCAAATTCCTCACTCCGGCGTTTTTTCTCGCTATGTCAGGAGCGCTTGCCAGCACGATCGTTATGTTTCTCTTTTTCCGCCTTTTCAGGCATTATACCTCTCTTATATCTGTCAGCATAGTCGGGGCGTATACCCACAGCGTTACACAGCTTTTAACAGCGTATTTTTTTGTCAACCACCCCGGGATATTTTCGATCCTCTTTATTTTCCTCTCAATCTCTTTAATTACCGGAATAATCAATGGTTTCGCGGCGAATTACCTTTCTGACATACTTCAGAGCGTGGTCAATG
This sequence comes from Deltaproteobacteria bacterium, assembly GCA_024276115.1. GTDB lineage: Bacteria > Desulfobacterota > JAJRXV01 > JAJRXV01 > JAJRXV01 > JAJRXV01. The sequence goes on along the minus strand of JAJRXV010000285.1, from coordinate 2,659 downwards.
AGAAAATAGAGGAACCTTTGTAAAGCGGATAACCGCTCTACACTTTTTAGCTCCTTGACATACCGGCTATGGTTGATGTATAAAGCTTTAATGAACAAGAAGCTCAACATATATATATTGCGCGAGATAATACCGACATTTTTCACGTCATTGTTTGTATTCACTTTCGTTCTGCTTATCGATAAAATACTGCGTATGACTGAGCTTGTGATCAACAAAGGAGTACCGTTCGGAACGGTGATTAAAATATTTTTGTACTTCGCGCCGTCGCTTCTCGTTATAACAATACCGATATCTCTGCTTATCGCGATACTCTTTGCCTTCGCGCGCCTTTCGGCGGACAGCGAAGTGGTCGCGATGAAATCGTGCGGGGTGAGCCTGTACAACATGTTCCCACCGGTTATATCGTTCGCTCTGACGATGTATATCACAACAACCCTGTTGATGATATTCGTCATGCCGCACAGTATACGGATGCTGAATGTAAAGATATATGATGTTATTAAGAATCGTGTTGATATCGGGATAAAGGAGCGTGTGTTCAACGATGATTTTAAGGATATAGTCATATATGTCAGTGAAATAGATAAGGATACTGGTGAGTTTAACGGAGTATTGATATCTGATTCGCGGGACAGCACCCAACCGAACACGATAATAGCGAAGAAGGGTGTGATGATCGCTAATAAAGAGAGCAGGGAAGTAAGGGTACTCTTGAGAAACGGTACTATTCAAAAGAAGGTTGGTGATGATGAGTTTCATGTCGCCGATTTTGACGAGTATACACATACGCTTTCGTTAGGGAAGGGGAATGACCCGGCGAAAATATCGAAGAGCGAAAACGAGATGACACTGACTGAGTTGCAAAAGCGGATAAAGATAATAGATGATGCCGGTATGTCAAGCAACAACGAGAGGGTGGAGTTCCACCGCCGTTTCGCGCTACCGTTCGCCTGTATAATTTTCGGTATTATCGCGCCACCGCTCGGTATATCATCGCGCCGCTCGGGTAAATCTAAGGGATTTACTATCGGTATCTCGGTCATTCTGATATACTATGTGCTACTGACATTCGGTGAGAGCCTCGGGAAGAGGGGAGTTATGCCGCCCGCCCTAAGCATGTGGATGCCGAACATCATACTCGGCATTTCCGGGGCATATATTTTTGTCAAGTCGGCTAGTGAGTCACCAATAATGCTGTTTGAAGTGATTCGATGGTTTTTCGAGTCGATCGAAGAATTTTTCAAAAAGATTACAAAAAAGAGCTACTAACCGCTATGAAAATAATATACCGCCACGTCATAAAAGAGTATCTGAGGATACTTAGCATCGCTCTGCTGAGCTTTGTCGCGATATATCTTATCGTTGATTTTTTTGAACGGCTCAATATGTTTGTCAAGAACAAAGCGCCGATCGAGTTGATGATAAGTTATTTTCTGCTGAAAGTACCTTACATTATTTTTCAGACTTTGCCTGTCGCGGTGCTACTCGCAACACTCCTCACGATTGGGATAATGTCCAAGAACAATGAGGTTACAGCTATGAAATCATGCGGAATAAGCGTCTACATGATAGCTATGCCGCTGATACTGCTTTCGCTGCTCATCGCTGGCTTTTCTTTTGTGACCAGCGAATATATCACACCATACACAAACCAGCGGGTCGCCGAGATCAAGAATAAGGTAAAAGGGCGGAAACCTAAATCGGTGCGGAACAATATCTGGTACTCCGGGAAGGACACGATTTATAATATCCGATATTATGATATCAAGACCGGTACGCTGAACGGCGTAACGGTGATGAATTTTGACAAAGATTTTAATATCAAAAAGCGTATGGATGGGAAACGCGCTGAATTTATTGACGGAAAATGGGTGCTGAAAGATATAACAATGTGGGAGTTTTCTAACATAGAAGGAGTCCCGAAGACCGTGGTCGTTAAGCTGAAAGAAAATGTGATGTCACTAACTGAAACACCTGAATCGTTCAAGGAGGTGCGGAAAAAAGCTGAGGAGATGAGCTATAGCGAGCTGAAACAGTTCATCGCTAAACTACGCTCTGACGGATATGAAGCCGACGAATACATAGTAGATCTACAGGCAAAACTCTCGTTACCGTTCATCAGTGTGATAATGACGATCATCGGTATACCGTTCGCGCTCACCAGGCAGCGCGCCGGCTCACTTGCCGTCGGTATCGGTCTGAGCATAGTCATAGGCTTCTGCTACTGGATAACGCTCGCGTTCTCTCTATCACTCGGTCACGTCGGAGTACTGCCACCGCTCGTCGCCGCGTGGGTATCACTCTTTATCTTCCTCATGGTCGGTGGGTATATGTTCTCGACGATCCGGCAATGATTACCAAGTATAACCATGGCGAAAACGATAGCACCAACATTTTTAATATTGACAAAAAACAGTAATAAAGCTATTATTATTTTAGAGGGTAGGAAATATTAGCAAGGATGGCAGATGTTTATGACTGACAAAGCCAAAACAGACAAGAATAAAAGAACCGAACCAAGAGCGATGGTAGGCGTTGATATAAAGGGAACCCTGTCGGTACTCAGCAGGTTCAAGCTGGTCGATATCAGCAATAAAGGGGCTAAACTAAAGATTCCTCAGCGGCTTTCTATTGGTAGTATTTATAAGGTCAGGTT
>JAJRXV010000284.1 GCA_024276115.1 Deltaproteobacteria bacterium | reverse complement strand
CGGCAAAAAAATGACGCGGTTTGATGGCGAAAATATGATGTTCAGATAAAAAAGCTGTAAATCCTGTTGGTCAGGTCAAAAAATCGCTAAGAAAAACCGAACAAACCGGTGCGGGAAAATCAATGTCTATTTTTGAGAGAGCATCTTCAGCTTGACAACACGACATATTGTGTGTTACATTCATCCTTGCACTACATACAGTGCATTTTGCGGATTTCACATTTTGCGCAAGTATTAAATAAAATCCAACGTTTAGGTGCGATGGATCAATAATAAAGGAAGGTGTTTCAGTTATGACGCAGATAACAGCAGAGCAGTTTTTTAAGGACAACCAGATGAAAAGAGATGTGTTTAATAGCAAATACGCGAAGAAGGATGAAACGGTAGACCAATGTTTCAGGCGGATCGCGTCAACAATATCAGAAGCGTGCTACAAGAGCGAAAAGGAAAAGCAGAGCTGGGAGGATCGCTGGACAGATGAGCTACTCAACGACGCGTGGCGTCCTGGTGGTAGCATAATCGCCGGTACAAAAGGTGTCGATCGTAAGATATCGCTATTTAACTGCACGACAATACCGATAGAAAAAGACACCATGGAGTCTATCTCCCAGGGTCGGTATGAGTGCCAGAAGGTCGCGGCGCATCGTCAGGGGGTCGGCATAGATTTTTCTAACCTGCGCCCACTCGGGAGCAAAATAAACAATTCCGCGGAGTTTTCAGAGGGCGTGATAAGCTGGATGAAGAGCTACGACGGTATAGCAAACGAAGTGGGACAGAAGGGTCGGAAGCCGGCTATGCTGTTTTCGCTTAAAGTCTCGCACCCTGATATTGTCGATTTTATTTCGTGCAAGGATGAGCTCGACAGCATCAATAACGCTAATATATCCGTTCAGATAACAGATGATTTTATGGAGGCGGTCGAGCGTGATGATGACTGGACCATGACATTTGAGACCGAGCATGAGACGGTAAACAAGACGATCAGAGCGAAGGATTTGCTGAATATGATCGCTGACCACTCGCACAAAGCCGCTGAGCCCGGGTTGCAGTTTATTGATAAGATGAAGTCATATTCTATAATCGAGGCACTCGGTTATGATATTATTTCCAGCAACGCGTGCAGCGAGGCGCCACTGCCGCCACATGGGGTATGTTGCCTTTCATCTATCAACATGGGTAAGGTACCAGCGATCAAGGATGACCGGTTTCATGACTATCTAAAGTCGCTGACAGAGTCACTCGTCAGGTTTATGGATAACGTGAACGAGTACGAGATCAAGAACAAGTTTAAATCGCCATTAGAAAAACAACATAAAACGGTCGCCAGCCTGAGACAGATCGGGATTGGAATAACCAACCTGCACCAGTGGCTGTACGATCAGGGGCTTGGGTACGACACCGATGATGGGATCGACGCGACAGAAGAGTTTTTCAAGTGGTACTTTTACTATGCGTTCAAAGCAAGCGCGAAGTTGGCGAAGGAACGTGGCGCCTGCCCGGCTTGGGATGATATGAAAAAAATAGGTGGCAAAAAGCACTTAAAGAAGAACATCACACCGTTCCTCGCTGATATTTTTGCCGAGTTTAGCGACCTTGAGAAGCTCTACTACTCAACCGGAATCAGAAACGCGTCCCTCCTCTCTATCGCCCCGACAGGCACGTTGTCATTGACATTTCAGGACGATGTTTTGAGTACCGGTATCGAACCGCTTATCGGGCTGGCGTACTGGCAGAAGACGCGTGCGATATCAAAGGGTAACCATTATGATTACTACTTTAAGGTGCCTGATACGGTCAGAAGATTGGCGCTGGCAAAGATAAAAAACAAAAAATCGGATGACTACAAGACCTTGTTAGATTTTACCGGTGGTGTTTTGGACAAAGATGGAAGCATCGGCGAAAAGATCATGGTGATAATCGAAAAATACCTGCCGAAGAAACTGTTGAAATCTGCGCACGATATCGACCCGTTTAAAAAGATCGAGATGATGTCGAGGGTACAAAAATATGTTGACGCGTGTATAAGCGTCACCTTCAACCTCCCGGAAGATTTCCCTGTTGAGGATGTAGAACGGCTCTACGTCGAGGCGTACAGGCAGAAACTCAAGGCAATATCTATATACCGTGACGGTTGCAGGGAGGGGATACTTGTGTTTGACTTCCCCAAAACCGCCAAAGATAAGGAGCTGCACGTCTCTGAGATTGATAAAAAGCGACCTGATGAGATCATATTTCACCACGCCCCGAAAAGACCGAAGAAGATGGCGTGCGAAGTGTTTAACGTACTTAAACATAAGGTTCTGATCGGGCTTTTGAATGATAAGCCGTACGAGACATTCATCATCGATACAGGTGTGAAACTGCCGAACAACGCTATGATTGTCAAACAGAATAAAAAGCGGTACACTCTTGAGGACAGCGAGGGGAATGTTCTGATCGACAACCTGATCGACCGTGAGCTGATAAATGAAGAGATAAAGAGGCTGGCGAGGATGGTAAGCATGGGGCTACGTCACGGGGTACCGATAGACTTTCTTATCCGGCAGGTGAGCGCCTTCTCCAGCGATGACCGCTACCCGAAAGCGCTTGGCAACGTGCTAAAAGAGTACAACCGGCTGGTGCTAGATGTCATAAGCGACGACAAAAAATGCGATATCTGCGGAGAGATCCTCGTTAAGCATGGCGGTTGTATGACCTGTATGTCGTGCGGAAACGGTCTCTGCGAAATATAGAAATAATTAATACTTCAACTTCAATGTGAAAAGGAGATGTGGATAATGAACCAAATTGGTAGAAACACACTATGCCCTTGCGGTAGCGGTAAAAAGTACAAAAAGTGTTGTTTTTTACGGGTCATACCAACTGTCCGCACGGAGAAAGAGATTTTTTTGAATATCCTTCACTCTATTCAACTGTTTTTCGAAAAAAAACATTATGATCTCATGCCTGATGCGTATGAAGAGTTTTGGGGCAAATTCGACCCTAATGAATCGATGAATGAAGATGAGCAGAGCTTCTCTGATACAAACTTCTCAACATGGTTGCTTATAGATTATTCAGTAAATGAGCTCGAATACGAATCGCTTGTAGACAGCTATCTCAAGAAGAAAAAGAAGAAACTTGACGATGACGAGCTAAAGATGTTGACTATGCTAGAAAAATCTTTCGTCAGCCTGTACGAGGTAAAAGATGTCCGACCAGATGAGTGGGTGCTCTTAAAAGACCTGCTTTTCGGCAAAGAATTTTTTATGAACGAAAAGGAAGCTACGCATTTTTTAGAAAAGGGTGAAATTTTTGCGGCAAGGCTTTTAAAACTCGATGGAACTTTTTTTATGGCTGCCGAGACCTATCCGTATGAAAAAACACTTAAAAAAAGTATAATCAGCTTTATTGAAGATGGATACGAGTTTTTCCAAGAAGAGGAGCCGGGCGCTACTCTAAAAGATTTCCTTAAACAAAATAGCAATATTTTTAATTATTTATGGTATTCGAGCGTCTTCCCGCAACCTGAGCCTAAAACTCTGAATATTACAAAACATATCGCGACGACCACCCAAACAAAATCTGACAAGGTGCCAAAAAAAATGCTGGCCATTTTCGACGCGATTACAAAGCTGACGGACGACTTCTGCAATGAAAAATTGACCGAAGAATACGCGCAATTAGCACGCTTCGCTACCGCCGCCCTCTGCCGTAAAAGACCTTCACCACTTCTGCATGGACGAACAAATTCATGGGCGTGCGGTATTGTCTACGCACTCGGGTACGTTAATTTTCTTTTTTCACAAGAGGAGGAACCTTACATAAACGCTACCGACCTATGCGATGGTTTTAGTGTAACAAAAAACACCGGTTACGCAAAATCGAAAGCGGTTCGGGATGCCCTGAAACTAACACAGCTCCACCCTGGCTGGTGTCTTGAAAGTCTTATGGATGATAATCCATACACATGGCTCATAAAGATCAATGGATTTATCGTCGATGCCCGCTCACTATCGCGCGAGAAGCAGGAAATACTACTCAAGAAGGGGCTAATACCGTATATCCCAGATGAAAAATAATAAAAACCATTGACAAACTAAGCGTATGTTGTTATTCTATATAACAAGGTGGTTATTTAACATGGACGAATTAGCACAGATATTTAAAGTTTTTTCTGATAAAAACAGGCTCCGTATTGTCGCGCTGTTATCAAACCAGAAGATGTGTGTTTGCGAGCTCGCTTTTGTTCTCGGTGTGACCCAACCAAGTATTTCACGGCACCTTAAGAAGATGAAGACTATGGGTATAATCTGTGATGAGCAAGATGGTTTTTGGACGAACTATTTTCTAAACTGTAATAATTTGAGGACTAAAACAATACTCAAACATGTTGAAAGCTGGTTGCGCGATGACAGTACAGCACTGAATGACTTAAAAAAACTAGATATGGTGGACCGCACAAAGGTCTGCTGTAAATAAACACGGTAAATATTTTTTTGGCCAAACTGCATAACCTTACGGTTAATTAAAAGGAGAACAAGATGGATAAGAATAACAAAAAACAAACTAATAAAACTAAGGGAAAAAAAGGGTTCATCGCGAAAGTAATAGATAAGCTTGACAAAAAACTTGAAGAAAAGGCAAAAAAAACGCCCTGTTGTGACAAAAGTGACAAGAAGGGCGGGTCATCATGTTGCTAGAAATTGTTGACTGGTTGACTTACGGCGTGATCGATTTAGACGCGACCAGCGACTTTGGTGGTGCGTTGAATTTTTTCATTTACGATTCGTTGAAGATCATGCTCCTGCTCTTCTCTCTGATTCTGGTGATCGGTGTTGTGAGAACATATTTGCCACAGCAAAAAATCAGGCAGTGGATGGGCAAAACAGGCGGTATCGGTAATTTCTTCGCGTCCCTTTTCGGAGCGGTCACGCCGTTTTGTTCCTGCTCATCGATCCCGCTGTTCTTAGGGTTCCTAGAGGCCGGTATCCCGCTTGGCACCACATTTTCTTTCCTCATCACATCCCCGATCATCAATGAGTATCTCGTTGTCATCATGCTCGGTTTTTTTGGGTGGAAGATAACGGTCGCTTATGTTGTGAGCGGTCTTTTGATCGGGACTGTCGCGGGTATAATCTTAGGGCGTATGAACCTTGAGCGGCATCTTGTCAGCGATTTTCTTGAAAAGCGTAACGCTGAAAACGGCGACATGGAATACCCGGACCTCAAGAGTCGGGTAAAGTTCGGTTATGATGAGGCGGTCTCAATAGTGAAGAAAATCTGGCTATGGGTGCTTGTCGGGGTCGGTATCGGCGCGTTCATCCATAACTACGTGCCGCAGGAAGCCATAGAATCTATTATCTCTAAAACAGGGGTATTTTCTGTACCTATCGCAACGATACTAGGAGTACCGATGTATGGTAGCTGCGCGGCTATCGTACCGATCGCGGTAGTGTTGTTCCAAAAAGGTATACCGCTTGGAACCGCACTGTCGTTTATGATGGGGATCGCGGCGCTGAGCCTGCCCGAAGCTATAATGCTCAGACGTGCCATGAAGTTGCAGTTGATCGCTATATTTTTTGGTGTTACTACGGTTGCGATTATTATAACCGGCTACCTGTTTAATTTTTTGCAAACGTTACTGACTTAAACGATTAAACTATCATAGGAAAATATAACAATGGATAAAGCAGGTGAAGTACAAACAAAGACTAATAATGAATGTGGAGAAGGATGCGGGTGTGATGCAACGGACAGATCGCAAGGCATAAGTATAAGGAATAAGTGGCTGATTTGTGCTTTCGTATTCCTTGTCGCCGCTTCTCTTACGGCATATCGATTCGCGAACCGCGCTAATGCCGAGGCTAAAGCGTCAAAACCACGTGATGGCGCCTGCTGTCAGGAGACTAAAGATAAAATAAAGTGTACAGAGGAATAAAAATGACCTCAATAATGGAATGGATAACAACGGCGTTCGATCAGGCGGGGTTCGGCCTGATGGCTCTGCCGCTCGCGTTTCTTTTAGGGCTTGCGAGCGCGTTGATAAGCGCCTGCTGCACTCTACCGGTATTTGCCGCGATAGTGGGATATTCTGGTGCTGGCGCTGAGTCGGATCGGCGCGTAAAGCTACTTGAAGCGCTCTCCTTTATGATTGGTACTATTTCCGCCCTGCTTCTGTTAGGGGCTGTATCGGGCTTTGTCGGGCTGGTTGCGCAAAACACCCTTGGTGAATACTGGAAGGTGTTTGCCGGCTTTATGACTATCACTGTAGGGCTCGGAACCTTAAACCTCTTACCGGTAAAAATTCCACGAGGAAAACAACCGAAAAGCAGAACACGCAAGGGAGGTCTGCTTGGCACGGCGTTCTTTGGTTTTATTGTGGGGGGAGCTATAACAATATTCTCTCTTGCCTGCAACCCAGGGATTTTCATCATAGTGGGGGTCGCGGTTTTGCAGGGCTACACCTTATGGATGTTCGGCACTCTTTTAGCTTACGCGATAGGGTTCAGCCTTCCACTTACAGCGCTTATGTTTGGGGTTTCTATAGGGAAATCAGCGATTAAAACAAAAAAAGCGAATAGCCTGATTCATTATGCCGCAGGCGTTATCTTGGTTGTAGTCGGATTCTATTTTTTGGCGACATTTTAATAATAACAGCTACTTGTATTTAATGTGAAAAAAGATAAAACTGCTGGATCTTATTAACAAACGCCTCTACTCACCCGACACAGCCACGCACCTGAAACCGATGAAGTCAGACGCACTTTCTGGTGGGAAGGAATCCCTAGCGACTGTCTGCACAGCGAAGATGTCGCTTGTGAAGTTTCCGCCCCGGATCACCCGGAAATAACCCATGTACGGTCCAATAGGGTTTGTCGCCGGAGCGCTTGTGTAAAAATCCTTCTGATAATAATCGGCTACCCATTCTGACACGTTCCCGGACATGTTGTAGATGCCATAAACGCTTACTCCCTGATAGTAGGAGTCAACCTTGAGCGTATCAGTTTTTTTGTTGTTATAGTTTGCTTTTCCATCATCTGGCTCGTTGCCCCAAGGGTAGTAGTATCGCGTCTCCCCACGCGCGGCCTTCTCCCACATCGCCTCGGTCGGGAGTGACTTGCCCCACTTGTCGCAATAGTTTTTGGCGTCCTCATAAGTCACGTTGACGACAGGGTAATCATCGTACGCGGTGTTGTCAAAGTAATGCTCGACAGTCAGGGAGCTGTTCTTATAGGGTGGTCGGCAGCTCTTCTCTTCCACGCATTTTCTGTATTCCCCGACCGTGACTTCGTTGGTATCAATATGAAACGCGTCGAGCGTGACGAGGTGCAAAGGACCCACGTCAGAAATACCGTCATCACTCCCCATGTAGAACGATCCGACCTTAACATAGCGCATTTTGTAGTATTTGTTATCCTCTGCGGTGATGTTCACTGTGGCGACGGCGGTTCTATCCGTGTCGTCGCTCACTGTAAGTCTGATAACAAACTCACCGAGGATATCCGGCGCGAAGCTTGGCGAAGATGTATCAGCGTTAGTGAGGGTCGCGCTGCTACCGTCAGGCGCGGAGTCCACCGTCCAAGCGTATATCAGCGTAACGCCTTCTGGGGCGGAGCTGCCCGAGCCGTCGAGGGTGGCGGTATCACCGAGACTCACCTCTAGGTCTTCACCCGCGTTGGCAACCAGTTTGTCGCCAGAGCTTGAGTCAGAACACGCGCTCAATAAACAAAACAGTGCGGATAGCATTATCAGCAAAACAGTATTTCGGTAGTTTTTTATCATTGACATAAAGCCTCCATGCTTTTTGTTCAACTTTCTGAGAGCATCTCCCTGACACCGTTCTCATAGCTGGTCAAACCGATCGAGCCTTTTGAGAAAAACGCTTCTCTTATCTTTGTTACGTCGCATACGTTATCTTTTTCGAGCATCAGCAGTTGATCTCTGCATATCGGTGGTTTCTTCAATACCAGTTCCATCAAAGCTGCGTTTATTTTCATAAACCACAGAGGAAGATGTACTTTGAGCGTTTTTTTGCCCATAACCCTCGCGACAGTCTCGACGATCTCATCAAACGTCAACTGCTCTGGTCCCCCGACCTCATAAGTCATCATGCTGTGCAGTGGGCCAGTAAGCGCGGAGGAGAACATTTTCGCGATATCTTTCACATAAACCGGTTGCATTTTTACAGCACCATTACCAATAATCGGCAGAAGCGGAGAAATCTTTAGCATATTTGCGTACATATTGACAAAAGCGTCGCCCGCGCCATAAATCACAGATGGTTTGAAGATAGTATAATTCAGGCCGCAGGTCTTAACGTACTCCTCGGCTTTGTACTTTGACTTGTGGTACTCGCTTGCCGCGCCTTCCTCCGCTCCAAGCGCGCTCATCTGAACGAACTTTTTCACCGCCGCGAGACGTGCCGCGTCGACAACGTTCTTCGTACCGATATAATGCACTTGCTCAAAGCTACCCTCACCTTTCGTCTCAACGATAATACCGATCAAGTGCACTACCGCATCGACATCGGCTAAAACATGCTTGACCTCGTCACGGTCGAAGGAATCGCCCTCAACAACATACACCCCTTTATTAGAGAGCCTTTCGAGCTTACTGACATGTCGTGTCATGACAATGATATCGTGCCCGTCATCCAAGAGCGCGTCAATAACGTGACCACCAACAAAACCGGTGCCACCAGTGACAAATACCTTCACCGAATGCCTCCTCTTCGCGTTTTTTAACTCTAATTATAAATCTACAGTATAAAATGTGAGATGTAAAGGTCTGCTATTTTTTGTTTTTTGCTTTTATGAGTAGTATTGATTGCCATGCCGCTTTTCGGGCTGGAGTATCAATATCTTGTGAGGCAAGTTTCGTGAGCGGCTTTAGAGCTATTTCGTCCCCGACGATACCGAGTACTTCGGCGGCGTGTCTCTGTACAATCACGTTTTCCACATCAAGAAGCGTGATAAACTCCGGTATCTTTCTCTTCGCGACAGCGCTTTTCGGCCAGCCGGGTGCAAGCCCTCTAAGCGCTTTTATCATCTTTT
>JAJRXV010000283.1 GCA_024276115.1 Deltaproteobacteria bacterium | reverse complement strand
CTTTTTCCCTTCTCTGACAGACTCGCGAATCAAAATAGCAGGAGGTGATTTCCGGTTTGGTATAGTGGCTACATACATGCTGACATTATACAATAATAAAGCAAGATGTCAATAACTATTTTATATTTACATGCCTACATACTGGCGTTAAAAACGCGACAAAAACGCCGGTTAATGTATAATATTATATACTTACAGCAGAATTAAAGCTTCTTTTTGCTGGAAGATGAGTAGTAAGATAAGTGAAATTATATTTAATCGGATCGTTTTTTTCATAGTCCTGATTTTCCCCGCAAAAAGTTGATATCGAACTACATATTTGAATATATTTTAAAACTCTGGAGTTGTCAAATGCTTCCACGAAATCCGTTTGGTAGAAGGGAGTGCGGCAACACTATTTATAGTAAAGAAAGAGGATGAACGCGCAATAGCAAAGAATCAGAAAAGCGCCCTCACGCCTTGAGTATTTTTTTTCGGTATAGCCAAAAAGGAAAAGGAGCAATGAAAAGACAACCATCATAGGATATTCTAAATACAGCAGGTCTACATCCACCGGTATCGGATTAACAATAGAGACCGCACCAAGCACCAGCAGTATATTGAAGATGTTACTGCCGACAACATTACCGATCCCCATATCACCTTTTTTCTGGATTATCGCCGCTGTTGTCGCTGCAAACTCCGGTAGCGACGTGCCAATAGCGACCATTGTAAGACCGATGAACATCTTGCTGACACCGAAACTTTCAGCAATACTAACCGCGCTTTGAACCATATAATGCGCTCCAATTATCAGTAACGTAAGACCGACTATCAGCATGGTTGAGCTGAATACTATCTTGTCATCTACCGCTTTTTTATCGAGGTCGTCATCACTTGTTGAACTGCTACCGTTTTTTATGCAATAATATGTAAACGCGACAATACCGGTAAAGAGAATTATTCCATCAAGACGTGAAATGATACCATCAAGTGAAAGCAGATAGAGTAACAGAGTAGCGCCGATCATTATCATCACTTCCCGTTTTAAGACAGAAGCTTCGACGAGCATCGGTGACATAAGAGCGCTCGCTCCGAGAATAAATCCTATGTTGGCGATGTTACTACCGATAATATTACCCAGCGCGATCGAGTTTGTACCCTTTATAGCGGCGGAAAGGCTGACAACCAGCTCCGGCGCCGAAGTCCCAAACGCGATTATAGTAATACCTATGATGAACGGCTTGATATTAAAGTGAGTAGCGATTCTTGAAGAGTGGGTGACAAGCATATTCGCGCCGAACGTCAGCGCGGTGATACCAGCCATGAATATTAGTGAATCATTCAGCATAAACCACCGGAGTAATGATATAATAGGAATCTAAGTATTTAATGAAACACTGACCCGCTCTATCTCCAGACACTTCCCGCTGTCGTTATCGACTTTTACCACAACACCACAAAGTCTGACGTCACCTTTTGCCGTCTCAAAACGTTTCGGCATAAATGTCAGAAACTTCTCGAGTGCGGCTTCTTTCTTGACCCCGATAACAGAATCATACGGTCCAGTCATCCCAAGATCGGTTATGTAGCCGGTACCTTTCGGGAGAAGAGTTTCATCAGCAGTAGGAATATGCGTGTGAGTACCGACGACCGCGGATACCTTCCCGTCGAGATACCACCCCATGCACACTTTTTCAGAAGTAGCTTCAGCGTGAAAATCCACAATAATTATTTTAGTGTCGTCAGGCAGTCTTTCAAGCTCATCAGAAACCGTCTCAAATGGGCACCTAAGCGGATCCATAAAGACACGTCCAGAGATGTTTATCACAGCGACCTTCCCTGATTTTGTGCTTAACACTACCGATCCGACACCAGGCACATGAACAGAGTAGTTTGCGGGTCTGAGCAACCGGTCATTCTTGCAAAGGTATTCTATGATATCTTTTTTGTCAAAAATATGATTTCCAGAGGTGATAACATCTATCCCGCGACTAAAAAGCTCTTCAGCTATTTTTTCGGTAATACCAAAACTAGCAGCGGCGTTTTCTCCATTTGCGACAATCAGATCTAATGAGTATTTCTTTGTGAGTTTGGGGAGAAGCGCCTTTATAGCATTTCTTCCGGCGCTTCCAATAATATCCCCGATAACCAAAATATTCAAATATTTTCCAAACTTAATAAATTATTTCG
>JAJRXV010000282.1 GCA_024276115.1 Deltaproteobacteria bacterium | reverse complement strand
TTATTTTTTTATTGACATTTAAGCAAGTTCTTTTTATATTGTCTAAACTTTTTTGGCGGTGTAGCTCAGATGGTTAGAGCATACGGCTCATATCCGTAGTGCCCGGGGTTCGATTCCCTGCACCGCCACCATTTGTCATTTCTGACATTTTCGCTGTTTTGTATCACTCAGTCAACCCAAGCTCTTTCAAAGTATTGATTAGCTTTTCTCTCGGGAATGGTTTACCAATATACGCGGCACATTGGTTTACAAATGATTCAAGGATACTTCTTGAGTCATCTACAGCAGAGATCATAACTACCTTTGTTTTATCAATTCCGATAATATCTCTTTCATCCTCTAATTGTCTGATACGCCTAAGAACATCGGTTCCGGTCATTCCGGGCATCATGATGTCAAGGCATATAAAGTCAAACCTGTTATTTTCGTTCAACGCGTCAATAAATAACTTGAGAGTTTCAGTACCATCTTTCGCTATAACGCACTCACCATACTGAGTAAGGTAACTGGCTAAAATTTCCCTGCCGGTAGTGTCATCATCAGCGATTAAAATTCTTTTCTTTTTCATAATATTCCAATTCGTAACAAGTTAAACAAACTTGTTTAAGTTATGGTGTTTATAGTGTAACATGTTGACTCAGCGAAGCTTAATCAATTAAGTTTAGCTCTTTCATGGTTTTCAGTACCTCAGCTTTTGTTATCGGCTTCACCAGATATGCCTCACACTGGTCTCTAAAAGCCCCAACGATGTTTTTTGGGTCATCCAGAGCTGTAGTCATTATGACCTTGACTTTATCAGAGCCAATAATCTCTCTTTCATCCTCTATGTACCTTATTCCTCTAAGCGCGTCGCGACCACTCATGTTAGGCATCATAATATCCATACATATCATTGAGTATGGCTTCTGCTCGTCCAAAGCTATGGTAAACAAATCAATAGCTTCCTTTCCGTCTTTAGCAATATCACATTCATCAATCTCCGCTAAAAAAGTCTGTAATATCTTCCGGCTTACAAAATCATCTTCAACTACTAAGAACCTCATACTCTTCCCCATTTCCCCATCTATTTTATTAAATTATTAAATCTCCTTACGCCTAAATTAACGCAAGTTCTTTTAGCTTATGGATTAAGCTTTCTCTTGATATTGGTTTTATCAGGTAGCCTTCACACTGGCTAATAAATGACCCGACTATGCTCTTAGGGTCGTTCAGTGCGGTAGTCATGACTATCTTGGCTCTATCATTACCATAGATAAATCTTTCTTCCTCTAGCCTTCTGATCGCTTTCAGAGCCTCCCTGCCATCAGTATTTGGCATCATAATGTCCAAGCATATTAATCTATAAGGGTTTTCTTCGTCGAGCGCCATTCTGAAAGCTTCAATTGCCTCATTCCCATCTATTGCGCACTCACACTCTCCATACGGAGAGAGATACTCCTGCAATATCCTCCTGCTTCCAAAATCGTCTTCGACTACTAATATTCTCATTTTATTACCTCCACCCATTCTTTACTATAAGTATCTCAGTATTGATATACTTATGGCTTTACATAGCACTAGTACAATGTAAAGCTATATACTATACATCACTATCTTTTTTGTAATACTTTATCAATTTTAGCATCTAAGGACGAGTCAGAGTAAAACTTGGTAAACGCGCCTATAGCATGATTTAGTTTACTGACAATCCGCTCAACATCGTCAATCCGCTGTTCTTTTGAAACAGTTTCAAGTTCGAATGCTATATTAACCGTTTCAGTTCCTCCTAAATGTCCGAAAGAGCTCTTCAAACTATGCGCGATCCTTCCAAGCTCACTCAGGTTTTTACATGCAATACTTCTCTTCATCATTTTTATAGTTCTAGGCATATCAGCAAGAAACTGTTTTTTCAACTCGATCAACAACACCTTATTAAAGCCGACTATCTCTAAAGCTTCAGTAAGGTTTACAGCGTCAACAACCCTTTGCGCTTCTAGAAAATCCTCTTCATTCGCGTATCCTTTATGGACGTCAGCAATCGTTTTGTCAATTACACTGAGCAGGTCATGTGGCTTAACAGGTTTTGTTATATATCCATCCATGCCGGCGCTCAAGCATTTTTCTTCATATTCTTTCATAGCGTGCGCCGTCAGTGCTACGACAGGTATTCGCCTGTGAGACCCCTTTTCCTTTTTCCTGATTGCGCTAATCGTTTCAAACCCATCTAATATAGGCATCTGAATATCCATTAACACTAAGTCAAAAGGTCTCTCCTCAAGAGCTTTGAGGGCCAATTTACCATTAGAAACAGCAGAAACTTTGTAGCCATTTTTAATGAGAATACTAATAATTAATTTTTGATTGATCACATTATCTTCAGCAAGCAAAATATTATAGCCATTATTATTAGAAAGCATATCATCTTCTACTAGGTGTTCAACCGCGACCGCGATATTATTTCCCTGATTTGAATAACGCGTTACTATTGTCTTCCCTCGCTTTTCGCTCAAAGATAGTATATTTATTATGATATCATATAGTTCGGACTGCTTTACCGGCTTGGATACGTAACCTGACGCGCCAGCTTTTTTGAATATCTCCGCCTCGCCCCTGACCCCCATAGATGAAAATATAATAATTTGAAGTTCGTTATATAGTGGATCTGTTGATATCCGCTCAGCTAAGCTCAAACCATCAAGTATAGGGGGGTCATGGTTTATTATTACTATTTTATGTGGATTACCGCTCTTAAATGAGTTCTCAAGTTGACTTATCCCGTCTATTTCGTCCTCAGCAATGGATACCATCACCTTCCACCCTGTCATCAGGTCATTCATAGTGTTGCGGTGCATTCTGCTACTATCTACCAGTAGTACACTTAGTTTTGAAAGTTTCTTACCAATCGAGCCACCGTCCATTTCCAAAGCATCCTGAACCGTGTAATTTGCGGTAAAGAAAAAAGTACTGCCGCATCCTGCTTCACTTTCTACCCAAATACTACCACCCATTAGCGTGACAAGTTGCTTTGAGATCGCTAGCCCTAATCCAGTACCGCCATATTTTCTTGTTGCTGAACCATCAAGCTGAGTGAAACTTTCGAACAATTCGTCTACTTTTTCTTTTTCAATACCGATACCGTTATCAGTGACCGAAACCAATATTTGTACGTTTTTGTCAAGTTCAGCTTGTTTCTTGACTCGAAGCTCAATAGAGCCTTTCTCTGTGAATTTTACAGCATTGTTTAAGAGGTTAAGTATAACTTGCCGCAGGCGACCGGGATCACCTATCAAGTAGGTCGGCACATTAGCCTCGACAATAGAGGTGAGCTCTATACCCTTATCCATGGCGTTCATCGCAAGTACCTGTACAGCGTTTTCAATGACATGGACCAAGTTGAAATTAGTCTTCACGAATTCAAGTTTTCCGGCCTCCATCTTTGAAAAATCCAGAATATCATTTATTATGTTTAATAATGAGTCGGCAGAGGTTTTGGCCATTTCTAAATATTCCCGCTGCTCCTTGGTAAGGTCACTCTCAAGGGCAAGGTCAGTCATACCAATAATGCCGTTCATCGGTGTCCTTATCTCATGGCTCATGTTAGCCAGGAACTCGCTTTTCGCTTTGCTGGCGTCTTCTGCTACCTCCTTAGCCCTGACCAGTTCTGTTACGTTGATTATATTAAAGACTACGCCATCGTAGTTACCTCCCCGGTAGATCGGCTGGACCCTGATAATCACTTCGGCGTTTCCAAATGGACGTTGCACGACATATGGGGTGGAACGCGGGTTTAGTCTAAAATCATCAAGGATTGCTAAAATATCTTTAATTCTATCTGTTGTATGAAAATCTTCAATTTTTCTACCAATGATTTTATTTCTCGATACGTTAACAAGGTTACAGAAGAATTCATTGATTTCTATAATTTCATTTTCCCAATTCGCGAATACTACACCTTCTTCCATATTTGATATCATCGCCGAAAGCTTCGCGTACTCCTGTTGCGCTTTTATCTCTGCCCTCATCCGTTCATTGATCTCTGTCTCAAGCTCACTGTTCGACATCGACAGCTCTTCATTCGTCACAGAAAGCTCTAATGTGCGTTGGTCTACCAGCTTCTCTATTTCCGCGGCTCTACCGATAGAGCTATACATATAAAACGCCAAAAGAAATGTTATTATCAGTCCGCTAAGCAGTGCCACGTAAGGCTGAAATGTTCTTTCTGATTCTATGTACTCTTCAAACGGATGGGACATAAAGCCCCATACCCTGTTAGCCACTTTTAACTCTCTTTCAATATGGGCATTATCTACTTGCAGGTATTTGCTCTCCAGCTCTGACTCTTTGTCAGGGTGGTCAGTCAGGTTGTCTCCCCGGGATTTAAACAACATCGTTTGATTCTTGTCAGAGATATCAGAAATGTGTATATCAAACCCTACTAGCTGAGTTCCTTTAAGCGCTTCAAGTATCAGTTTCCTGATCTTGAAGACACCAACAGTATAACCTAACAGGAAATTACGCCTTTCCTCAACCGTACTAACAGCACCTACTGTCTCAGTATCGTAAAAAGGCATAATAAGCATAAAGCTCGGTTCCTCTTTGTCGGCGACTTTATAGGATGTTTTCCGGCTGGCCACTAAACCACCGGTATCCCGGGCTTTGTCAAACAATTTTTTATACTCTGGGCTCGTTGAAAAATCATACCCAAGCAAATCCTTCGTATCTTCACTGTAAGGTTCGATTAAATAAAGCGGATAGTACTCATCACGATTTTTCGCGTGGATGTATTTCCCCGAATCAGCAAGCTCCTTGAATTCAAAATCCGGCTCGCCAATCTCCCAGAACGACCCTTCATACATGACTCTTTCTTTGTGAGGTACTCTAGGAATCCAACCTAAATAAAGCAAATCAGGAAAAGCGTTATGATCTAAAATGATGTCGAGGTAATTTGAAAACTCTTCATAAAGCTCTAATGTATCGTCTGATTTTCGCTCAGAAGAAGAGGAAAAAAAAGCGTTCATTGAGTTTATTAGCTCTGTATCCCTACCAATATCTCGTTGTATCAACAAGGAAACGTCATTTGCGCGTAATTCGAAGTCAGCAAAAATATTACTGAATTCCCACTGTTTCAGAGCTCTGTAGGAAAGCACAGAGATACCTATGCCAATAATTAATATAAAGATTACAGGCACGTAATTCTTTATTGACAGGGGCGATCCCTTTGACTTTTTAACTTTTGGGGGAGTAGGCTTGATATTAGGGTTAATAATCATCTCCTTATAATCGATTGCTCCATGGAAGCGGTTCAGACTATTATAACTTGACTACCAACAAATTGACTACAAGAGCCACTTTTTAAATATATCATAAAAAAATATGAAAACAAGCTTTATGCTCACGATCCAGCCAGTTTTTTTATATTATCAATACGGCTTTTGAAAGTTTTATAAATGGAATGAAACCACCCCCGCTACCCCTCCCCGCCGCCATTCTTGATCTTCTGCTGCAAAGCGTATAGCATATTCATCGCCTCGATCGGGGTCAACACGTTCATATCTATCTGCATTATCTCCTCCTCTATCTCGCTTTTATCATTGTGGAATAGGCTTAGCTGGCGGTGGTCAAAGTCGGGTTTGCTCCTCTTGGACATGGCGATCTTCGGGAGGCCGACATCGTTGAACTCACCCTTCTCGATATTCGCGAGAATTTCATGCGCGCGGGTGATCAGCTCAGCAGGCAACCCCGCGAGTTTGGCGACCTGGATACCATAGCTCCGATTCGCGGCGCCCTTGATAATTTTGCGCAGAAATATAATATCATCGTTGTATTCTTTAATAGCGATGCTGTAATTTTTCACGTCCTTCTTCGTGCTGGTAAGGTCGCACAGCTCATGGTAGTGCGTCGCGAAAAGCGTCTTCGCCCCGACCTTCTTCTGGTCGAGGATATACTCTGACGTCGCCCAAGCGATGCTCAAGCCGTCGAAGGTCGAGGTACCGCGCCCGATCTCATCGAGAATGATGAGGCTCTTCTTCGTCGCGTTCCTCAGGATGTGGGCCGTCTCCTTCATCTCGACCATGAAGGTACTCTCCCCCTGAGCCAGGTTGTCTGACGCGCCGACACGGGTGAATATCCTGTCCACCGCACCGATCTTCGCCTCACGCGCCGGCACGAAGGAACCCATCTGCGCCATCAGCGTGATAAGCGCCACCTGCCGCATGTAGGTAGACTTACCCGCCATGTTCGGACCGGTGATTATCGCGAAACGGTTCTCACCGCAGTCGAGGTACGTGTCGTTCGGGACGAAGCGTTCGCTCTTGTTCAAATACTCTATCACCGGGTGCCGACCGTCGATAACTGTCAACTCGTCGCCACCGTCCACCCGCGGCATGATGTAGTTGTTCTCCGCCGCCTTCTGCGCGAGCGACAGCAACACGTCAAGGTTCGCCAGCACAGAAGCGCACGATTTTATGCGATCCTTCTGCTTGACCACCTTGTCACGGACGCGCCTGAAAAGCTCATACTCGAGCGCTACGATCTTGTCATCGGCCGAGAGAACTTTGTCCTCATACTCCTTCAACTCCGGTGTAATGAAACGTTCGGCGTTCACAAGTGTCTGTTTCCTGGTGTAATGCTCTGGGACTTTGCTCAGGTGGGTCTTCGTCACTTCGATGTAATAGCCGAACACTTTGTTGAATTTTATCTTTAGTGAGCCGATACCGGTCGCCTGCTTCTCTTTTGCCTCGAGCGAAGCTATGAACCCCTTCCCGCTCCTGCTGATGGTGCGTAGCTCGTCTAAGTCAGCGTTGTAACCATCCTTGATTATACCGCCCTCTTTTATGGTATGCGGCGGCGACTCGATTATAGAGGTCTCAATAAGCTCGGCGACATCCTCAAGCGGATCGAGATCACTGTTGAGCGCCTCTATCATCGGTGAGTGCGCGTCTTTCAGTATCTCCTCAATCACCGGTAAGCTCTCAAGCGAGTTCCTCAGCGCTATAAGGTCGCGGGCGTTTCCAGACGCCATAGCGAGTTTCGCGTTCAGCCGCTCCACGTCATAGACATCCTTCAGCGCCTCTGCGAGCTCCTTCCTTATGCGAATACTCTCTTTCAGCTCCGCTACCGCGGCGAGCCGCCTGTTTATTTCATCCGGGGCGATGAGCGGGTAGTTGATCCAGTTCTTCAGGAGCCGCCCCCCCATAGAAGTGCGCGTCGCGTCAAGAACCCCGAAGAGCGAGCCCTCTTTTTTCATATCGCGCATCGTGTGCATAAGCTCAAGATTACGCCGCGTCGATTCATCGATTATCATATAATCAGTGACAAAATACGAGACGAGACGGCTGAAGTGAGTCACTGTGGTCATCTGCGTTCGGCTGATATAATCAAGGAGTATCCAAAGCGGTTTCGGTGATGTTGTAAGCTTTTTCGCCTTGAGCTCATTTACGTCATGTTCGTCAAAAAAATCGTACATGCGCCGGAAAGTGGCATCAGCAAAGGAATCATTATCAACCGTATTGATAAGTATACCGCCAAAAAGCGCGGCTGTATCCTTTGCGGAAAATAGCTCCGTGTCAAGAGCGGCTGTGGTAATTATCTCCTTAGGCGCTATCTTGAACACCTCACTGAAGAGGTCTGTCAGGTTATCAACCTGCGATGTAAAAACATCACCTGTAGAAATATCGGCGTAAGCAAAGGCGTAAAGAGTGCCACCCCCCACCACCGACATGATGAAATTATTGCTCTTGGAGTCGAGGTTTTTGTCGTCGATCACCAGCCCTGGCGTGACTACTTTTATCACACCACGCTTCACTATCCCCTGCGCCTGCTTCGGATCCTCGGTCTGCTCGCATATCGCCACCTTATGACCTAGCTGTACGAGCTTAGATATGTACGAGTCCGCCGAATGGTGCGGCACACCACAAAGCGGTATCTCATCCGCCTTGTTCTTGTTCCGGGAAGTGAGGGTGATACCGAGAAGCTTTGACGCGATAACAGCGTCATCGAAGAACATCTCGTAAAAGTCCCCCATCCGAAAGAACAAGATAGAGTCCTTATGGTTTTCTTTTATCTCAAGATACTGCTTTACCATCGGGGTAAGCTTTATTGTGCTTTTATTACTTTTCATTAAGGGTCGCCTGGAGTATTTTAATCGGTTTAGCGAATCTAGCAGAATAGCGGTCAAAAGTAAAGACTCAAAAATCTCAAAAATAGACATTGATTTTCCCGCACCGGTTTGTTCGGTTTTTCTTAGCGATTTTTTGACCTGACCAACAGGATTTACAGCTTTTTTATCTGAACATCATATTTTCGCCATCAAACAGCGTCTTTTTTTTGCCGGCGGGTA
>JAJRXV010000281.1 GCA_024276115.1 Deltaproteobacteria bacterium | reverse complement strand
GTTTGATGGCGAAAATATGATGTTCAGATAAAAAAGCTGTAAATCCTGTTGGTCAGGTCAAAAAATCGCTAAGAAAAACCTAACAAACCGGTGCGGGAAAATCAATGTCTATTTTTGAGATTTCTGATGAATAAAATAAAAAATTAATAAAATTTCTTTGACAAGAGGATAATTTTTGTTATATATTTTCTATACTTGAATTAAACAGGTATATGTACACTAAATTTCAGGAGGGGTTGCTCATGCACCACCATAACAAGATGGCAAAAGTATTAGAGTTGAGGCCAAAAAACGCGACAGACGTAATGGGAACAGCAAATGAGGTATGCTTGCTGAACTTAAGGGACATTCTCAAGGTCTTAAAGGATTCACCAATTATTCTGATGGCTTGTAACATTCGCATTAAACATGTTGTTCCCGGGATAATGAGAGCGGCAGAGGAGCTTGACGCGATATTAGGGTTTGAGGTAGCGCGTTCAGAATGTAACCTAACCGGAGGCTACACAGGGCAGACACCAGCGACGTTCTTCAACATGCTCGTCGATTACGCAAAAGCAACGAACTTCACCCGCCCATTTTTCATCCATGGCGACCATATAACAGTCAAGGGGACTACAGACGAGGACATCAACTCTGCCCGCGAAATCATTGACGCGGAAATCAAAGCCGGATTTACATCATTCGCGATCGACGCGTCTTTTAACCAGATCCCGGATAATGTGCGTATCACCACTGAGCTCGCGAAACCGATAAATGACCTAGACATCTGCCTAGAAGTGGAAGTCGGAGAGGTGAAATCCACCGGCACCGACGCCGAGATATCAACAGTGAAAGACGCGACATCTTTCATCAGCGGTCTGAAGGCTAACGGCGTCAGGGCCGACCTTCTCGCGATCAACAACGGCTCAAAGCATGGCAACTACCTCGCCGGCGAAGAGGTACACATCGACCTGCAAAGAACGCTTGATATTTATAACTCTATCAAGGAAGACGGTCTTGTTATCGCTCAGCACGGTATCACAGGCACACCGCTGAACATTGTTGGCAAGTTCGCCGACTACGGCATCAGAAAAGGAAACGTCGGTACGCAGTGGCAGAACGTCGCGCATGAGTTTATACCGGCAGACCTGATGAACGATATGAAAGCGTGGTCTGAGGCCGAGGGTAAAAACATTAAGATGGCGACAAAGGAGTTTAAGGAGCGTATTGATAACATACCTGAGTCAAACAAAAAACAGACCGAGCAGAAAGCGTATGAAGTCACGAAAGATTTCTTGAACGCTTTTAGAGCGGCAGGCACAGCCTCAAAAGTAATTGATGAGCTGGGCAAATAAGGTTTGCGTATAATCAGCGGTAAGTATCGCGGCAAAAAGCTCGTCACCTTCAAAGGGATGGAGGTTCGCCCTACTTCTGACAAGCTTAAATCAGCGATTTTTAATGTACTATATTCCATGACCGGTACCACCAGCCTAGAAGGTATAGTGGTACTGGACATTTTTGCTGGGACCGGCGCGCTTGGAATAGAGGCGCTGAGCCGTGGCGCGAATAAGTGCTATTTTATTGATAGAGCGTTGGACTCTGTTAATATCATTAAGAAAAACCTCAATTCTATCGGTCTGGATGACGACATTAACGTTAGAATTCTCCATACAGATCACATCAAAGGGGTTAAAGCTTTGCAGGTAGCTGAAGAGAAATTTGACCTGATTTTTTTAGACCCGCCATACAATAAAAATTTCTCCACAAAAACTATTGAAATAATAAATACTTGTGATATACTTTCAAAAAAAGGTATTATTATATCCGAACATAGCATAGAAGAAAAGATGCCTGACAGACTAAAGAATCATAGAGTGCGTACCGAGAAAGTATATAAAGACAAGGTTCTGAGTTTTTACTCAATCGGTTGGTAAGGAATAAAAGAGAGGGAATTTGAAAAAGATAGCAGTTTATCCAGGCACGTTTGACCCGATTACAAACGGTCACCTCGACCTGATCAATCGCAGTACAAAGATATTTGACGAATTGATAGTGGCTGTCGCGAAGAACCCGAAGAAGGCTTTGCTGTTTAACGTAGATGAACGCATTGAGATGATAAGAAAGATAACAAAAGATAATAGCGCGGTAAAAGTGGAAAGCTTTGACGGTCTTTTAGTAGACTATGTGAACAAAAAGTGTTCATCAGTACTGATAAGGGGTTTAAGAGCTGTGTCAGACTTCGAGTATGAGCTCTCTATGGCGCTTATGAACCGGAAACTCGATTCAGAAATTGAAACGTTCTTTATGATGACTTCTGAGCTTTACTCATACATAAGCTCAGGTGTGGTCAGAGAAATAGCCAGCTTGAACGGCTCGGTAAAATGTCTGGTACCTGAATATGTAGAACAGAAATTAAAAGAAAAATTCTCAAAAGAGACTTAAAAAATGAAACTATTTGGTCTTGGAAAAAGCAAAGCTACAAAAAAGAGTCCGTTAGACGTCGTAAGTGACGAAAACCTAACCGGATGTCTTTTTTACCTACAATTTAACTCGAAATCGCTTAGCATCAGCGTTTCTGGCAAAAAAGGTGATTATAATTGCCGAATCGCTGACATTGATGAAAAAAAAGGGGTTGTATTTTTAACCGTCCTCGGGCGCGCCAACATAGCTAATGGCGACAAAATTAAAATACAGTTTGATATAACGCAAATAATATATAACTTTACCTCAACGGTAAAAAAGAACGACTCTGAATACGATCTTTGCATTGAATACCCTACGATTATATCACACTTTGAACGCAGAAAAAATCCACGGGTTGTATTCAGAAAAAATGAGAATCTTGAGATGAAGCTCGTGACCGACCTTTTTTCTGGTAATGGCGTCCTTGGATTCCTGACTAACATGGGTGCGGGCGGCTTCGCCTGCTCAGTACAAAAAATCGTCGAGGCGAGCACCGGTAAAGTATTACCGATGAACCCTATATTGCTGAAACCCTCTACATCGTTCGCTATCGCACAATTTGAGCTTGCGGGCTCAGGAAAATTCGAGTTGTCGGCAACGTCGGTTCATGTCGCGCAATTGGGTTATAATATGGCGCTGGGATGTAAGTTTGGCAAGCTCTCTTTTGGACAAACAAGCGCAATCGAAAAGTTTGTCACCAAAAGAAGTTTTGAGCCATCACCACCACAGTATGACGCGTTTTATAAAAAATACCTTGAGGAAAAAGCTAAACCTAAAGAAGTGGAGACCGAAACCGAGGAAGACCAAAGCATTGTCTCTGAAGGCGCTCAGATGAAGAGCGACGCAAAAACTAAAGCTAACGAGCCGCCTAAAAGTGCTAAAGCGGTCAAAGCAACTACCGCGACTAAACCTCCTGAAGCGAAGGAGAGCGCAGAACAACCTAAACCACCAAAGGCAACACCAAAGCCACAACCAGTTAATTTAATGCCAACAAAGCTTGCACTGATTGTGCTTTCAAATGGTCTTGAGATTCAAAAAATAAAACGGATACTGCTAGAACAAAACATTTCTAACTCTGTACATGTATCAAACTGCGAAGACGCTCTGAAACTTATGTCATCTAAACAATTTGATTTTGTTTTTGTTGATTATAACATACAGGGGAAAGTAAGCGCTCCTCAACTGATCACAGTGCTTCATAAGCATCCAAAGCTAAAAGGTACACCTATTATTGTGATATCAGATGACCTTGATGTCCCGGGGAAAATTCAACTCGTCAGCCTGAAACCTACTCGAGTCTGCTTCAGACCATTAAAAGACGCGAATATCGTCGATACTATCACAAAAATCATGGGGGAATAAATAGGACGGCGTTGCTCCTTCGGTTGAATAGTTAAGCTATTAACCCGGCGATAAAATGTATAGTATAAGACTCCTGCCGTCGTCCCGAACTGGTTTCGGGATCTACCCGCATTTATAGAGTTACCAGATCCTGAAATGAATTCAGGACGACAGTTTTGGAGTCGCGCAGAAGTCTTGATATTTTATCGCCGGGTTAATAATGCTATGCGACCTTCGGCGCGCCTTGATTGCAGGCAAAATTAATGGAAATTTTACAACTATGTCGTGTTACGCATTTCAGTATCAGTATCATAACGTGTCATTAATTTACGTACTTATCGCAACATAACATTTTTTTTTGGCACAACGCCACAGAGTCATTACAAAGTAAACCACTGTAAACACTAAACAATAATATTTACAACGGGAGTTTCGCACCGTTTAGATTAAGAATATATAGAAATATTTCTAAAATTCTTTTGACAAAAAGCTGTCATAAATAGTATATTAACGTATATCCTGAATTATTATAAATATAATTAAACAAGAAAGTCCTATGAAAATAACTAGAAATGAAGATATATTTTTTAGAAAAGAAGCAGAAACAAAAAAAGAAGTAGATGAACTACTGCAAGATGAAGAAGCCGATGATAAGGGGTACATAACGCTTATCGACTCTGGAACTATGCATCAGCTTAATTACCTTGGTGGCAGGATCTGGGAGCTTTGCGACGGCTCTAGAAATCTTTTTGGGATCGTTGATGTGTTGTCAGGTGAATTTGATGTCGATGAAGAAGACCTCAAGTCAGATATTGAGGATTTTATTGAGGAACTGATGCAGCGCGGGTGGTTACAATATGGGTAAAGTTGTAGCGTATTTAAAAACTCCGTTGACAATAAACTGGAGCCTCTCGTATTCGTGCAACTTCTCATGCAGCCATTGCTACTCTCGGGGCTCAAACATCAGTGAGGTCACGACTGACGAGATCATGCGAGTTGTCGATAAGATAAGCGCCGCTAAGATTCCTTTCATCAACTTTGGTGGTGGTGAGCCCTTGCTCATCAAGGACTTGCTTGAGATAACAAAGTACGCTGTCAGTAAAAATCTGAATGTCTCGATGAACTCAAACGGTTTCCTGCTAGATAAAAATATGGCAATAGGTCTAAAAGACGCGGGATTCGCGACTGTTGGTATCAGCATAGACAGCGCGGTGCCTGAAATTCACGATACTTTCAGAAACATGAAGGGTAGCTTTGAAAAAGCGACAGCGGCATTGCAGAACCTCCGTGACGCCGGAGTCAAGACAACGATGAGTTCGGTGATATCGAAGATAAACCATAAAGATTTCCAGTCGTTTGTTACAATAGCGGAAAAATACGATGTATCGCAACTCTTCTTGCATAACTTCAAATGCACCGGCAAAGGTTTTGACAACCGTGAAGAATTCGACCTTTCCCCTGAGGAGTGGAAAGAATTTTATATTGAGGCATTAGCGTATAAGAACAGTAATAAAGATATCGACATATCTTTTGACGATCCGGTGATGGCGCATGTTGACGGCTTTGACCGCAACGCGCTCGTCAAAGGGAGTACATGTGGCAAAGTGTCGCTACATATCCGACCGAATGGTGATATCACACCATGCGGCTTTATTGATATCGTCATCGGAAACATCATCACAGACGATATCAAAGATATTTGGAACAACTCAGAAGTACTCGGTAAGATGCGTAACAAGACTCCGCAGGGAAAATGCACAAGTTGCGCGTCTTATGAAGAATGTGTCGGGGGCTGTACAGCAAGATCGCTGGCGCTTACCGGTGATATAAATAATCCAGATCCACACTGTTGGGTTTAATTTTGTTGGGTTTAATAAATATAGGAGGTGGCACAATGAAAAAGTACATGAAGCCTAAGGTAGTTGGTTCTTCTTCAGTTCATCCTTGCTAGGAAACCAAAACTACGTTACAAATGTCTTGTCTGCTGACTCTCTCTCTCTCGGGAGGGAGTCAGCCGGACAAGTCATACCCGCTCTATTTTTTAACAAACATCAATCATTGACATTTCACATTTTTAGGATACACTTTAGCTTATTAAGCTACGATATCCTAAAACTATTACGCTGTTTTTTGTCGCGACAGCCTTCTTGCTACTCATATCATTTTCCATAAGCGCGCGCTCAGATACCAAACTCACACCTCCAGAATACATGCCAAATACCTAGAGAGTGTCAAGACTTAACACCATTAAGACTCTGTTGTAGAGCATGGATAATTGTCTGTAATAAAACAGATTATACCTTCTGGCACTGACGTTTTTGGAGCCGGGCAGGAGTCTTAATGATGAAAGGAAGGGAACTTTTCTTAGTAAAGCTTCCCGATTACCCCCCCCCCTAAAATCTCGGGGAAAAGACTCCCAATAGGTATGATGGGAGTGTTGCCAAATAGACAAATTTGCGTATTTTCAAAAAAGCTGTCGCTGTAAGTACCTGTAAAAAAGGGGGGGGGGACAACCAGCATCGCGATGCTCGGGAGTAAAGTGGGAATTCCCACTTAGGTGGATTGGGCAACATGCCCTTGATATAACATGCCTATATGAGAGGATTCCATAATTGCTATGCCGCCTGGAGTTCTCCCCTCATGGGCATGTTGCCCAATACAATTTAGGGGCTCCGCCCCTACGCTCCCGTTGGTCGCTACCCCGCAATATCAACAACTTACAAAGATGCTTTTTTGAAAAATATGTAAATTGTTCTATTTGGCAACACTCCCCTCATACTTCTTCCAGAAACTGCTCTTGAGAACGTGTGATTTTCTAGACGCCGCCATGTATTCGGAAATAATATTTAAGATAAAGGAATATTTTTTGACATAAGTCATAGATTAATCAGTATTATTTGGTATATTATTTATTTTTTTATATAAATAAGAGCCGCTTTACTAACTTTAATAAAAGGAGATATCACATGAAAAAAAGAACATTTATAAGCATCTTAATCGTTTTTTCGTTATTACTTACCCTTACATCGGTTTCGTTTGCATCCGACGATCACTATGATGACGACGATCACGCCATAAAAAGCGCCTCTGACGACGATCACCATGATGATGACCAGGCAATAAAAAGCGCTTCTATCAAGCTTTCAAAGGATTTGGGGAAAGCATTGTCAAAAGAGATGCTCGCAATTGAAAAAAACATGGGCGTTATCCTAAACGCTATTTACGCAGGTGAGTGGAAAACGATTCATGATGCGGCAAAAAAAATCAAAGAAAGTTATAT
>JAJRXV010000280.1 GCA_024276115.1 Deltaproteobacteria bacterium | reverse complement strand
TCCGATGGTGATCAGGTGCTTTGTATGTCATGGTAAAGGTCGCGCGGAAATAGCGGACATGCCTAAGCCATCACAAACGCCTGATGGGCTTCCAAACAGGATTTTCGCTGACGACTATTCAACATCAGGTCATGGGAGGCTAGCTACCCAGACCTATGCCAGCGGAAATACTGGAGCAGGTCTTTCAGCCGCTGATAAAGACGCCGCGAGCCCGGGCTGTATCTCAATGTCAGGCGATCCGGCAGCTCCAACAAACGGTTGTCACTACATAAGCGCTCAGCATTTACCTATCAAAAACGCTGAAGATCCGTATCGGTTAGGTAAAGCGTCTGAAAATGGATTCGCCCAAAATGTCGATGGTCTTTGTAACTATTGCCACAACGGCATTACAGCGCTAAATGCGAAAACGCACTCAAAAGCCGTCACCGGTTCAACTTTGATTTGGAATGTTGTATACAAATGCGTTGACTGTCATGACCCGCATGGCGATGACAACTATTACATGGTAAAAAACAGTATTTCTACTCAATACAGCAGTAACATTTTTGGTTCACCGGCATTGGCTGATGGTTCAACACCGAACATGGGACTGACTTCGCTGGATAAAGCTTTGATGAAACCTGTCAGCTTTACTCTGACCGATCCGGGCTACGGAGGTTCTCCAGGGCAGGCAGGTGACTACTATAACCTTGACGCGGACGGCGTGAACGGTATATGTCAGGTTTGCCACACTAAGAACCTCGTTTATAACAGGATAGAATCTATTGGAGAGGTACCTGTTCACAGCAACAACCTCGACTCAACTGATTCTATTATTGACTTTCTCCCTGAAAACGGAAGAAGGTGTACAGAATGCCACTTGCATAGCGATCTGACAGATAATGGTTTTAAAGTGCCATCGATTGATTACCCACTCAACCAAGGGGCGACGTGTACTGATTGTCACGTTTGGAACCCGAATGGCAATCCGGCAAACAATCCGCTTATGGTCGCGAAGTCTCAAGGAGGCTTGTTAGAGGGTCTTGCTGACCCAACTGACGATAACGATGATATCGACAACTATCTGTTCGGCTCTCAGCCTGCGGCGCCAACTCTGGCGGACTACACAGACAGAGCTATGATAGACGCTTTCCAGTGGACTGCCGCCGCGCATGGTACGCCAAACATTCAGATGTTGCCTGACACCAACGCATACGCCCCGAAACCAGGACCAGCGCTAAACTGTATCGGTACAGTAAGTGGTGGGCTCGCGGTAGGCGGCTGTCATGACCAGGATGTATTCCATGGTGACGGAACGAACCCGCTCAGGCTTCTTACCGTGAATATTGGCAATGGGTTTACATCTGATCCGACTGATCTATGTAAATCATGTCACAATAGCCTGACGAACCCTGACGCACACAGTATGGGTGGCTCAGGCAATATGTTCGAAGCGGGGAAATGCCCGGACTGTCATGATCCACATGGTGATACCGCCAAAGACAACGCGGGTCTGACAGGAATTATTGATGACGTGTTCACTACTGTCACTGCCGCGATGATGCAACGAGAAGTAATATGGCAGGACAGGTGGACAAGTGGTAATTATGGTGACGCGACCGGTAAGCTGATAGCACCGGTACGCTACTACGTATATAACGCTGATCAGTCTGACTTCGCTAAACAAAGTACTACATCGAGTGGTATATGTGAAGTTTGCCACACCGCAGATGGTTCGGGCGGGGCTGAAACAAGATGGTTCAGAAGAAATGATGCCGACGCCGAGCCACTTCAGACGTTCCATGACGCGGCTCAGGACCCGATACCATGTACAAATTGCCATGGTCACCCGGGACGGTTCGCATGTAGTGGATGCCATGAGTTTCCACCAAACGATCAGTCGCATACTACTCACGTTATCACTTATGGATTTGATGACTGTAGTACATGCCACTATGGTTTTACTGATCCGGTTATCAATCCGGCGGGACACCCATCTGGCGGTACTCCGTTTGTCAACTTCCCACCGACTCAGAATGATGAGACGTATTACTTTCCCGGGGGAACGAGGATGTTTAATGGAGCAGCGACTCCGATAGTCCAGGTCGCTGGAGAGGTTACATGTAATGTCGGATGTCATAATCCAATAATAAACTACAAAGACAGTCTGCCGAAAGACCGTGGAATAACAGTCAAATGGGTAGCTGACAGAGGAACCCTCATGTGCGGTGACTGTCATGATAGTGTGAGCGATAAGTTTACAGATCCCGCTCTTCACAGCTCGAAACACCCGGCTAATCCGGCGATTCGGGATGACTGCGTGATATGTCACTCATTTGTGACTCCGAACGCTAAGATCACAATTAGTGACGGTGGCGGAAACGTAGAAGTATACCACACTAACTACAAACAGCCTACAACGACACCAGCGGTATGGCCGATGGCTACATGGCCGCTACTGCTCGATAGAGATGGTGGTGGTACTATACCGTACAAATTTAATGTTACTGAGACCGCGGGTAGTTATACTGTTTCACCAGATATAGCATACAAAGATGAGATGACATACTACTGCCTGGACTGTCACGATGGCGATGATTCAGTCAGTCCAGTGTTCTCAACTGGTGGACCGGCGCCTGACATAGAACGCTCGACGTTCTGGGATAATTCCGCCCACGCGACAGGTGGTACAAGTGGTGTCGCGCTCGGATGTTTCGGTGACGCGGCGTTTGTAAATGGTTCTGGATGTCACGCTAACGCGCATGGTTCAAAGAAAGTCAATCTTCTTGGTCCTGCTGATGTCGCCGCGATCGCGCCGGACTATGTATCAGAGGAAGAGGGCTTTTGTTATACCTGCCACAGCACTGGAAAGATTGTGAATAATACATTGTCACACAGCCCTGCTAATGGTTTCTTGATGAATGATAATATTGAGGACGCATTCGCGCATCAGAGCAGGCATCCGGTCGTTAACTCTGACACCAGAACAACTGTTGTTGAGTGTACATCATGTCACGGCGTACACTGGGCCAGCGGTAAGTACACAGAAAGCGCGCAAGGCAAAACACCTGTTACACTTCCAACGAAGCTGGACGCGATACGGGCTGGACAGTCGGTACCGAACTCTGATCTCTTATGGGGAGATGACCCGGGAGAGAAGGCGACTTCGTTTGCCGCGCAGTTCAGCGGCACAGGTGGTTTTGACTCTACGCGGCAGCCAGATGGATGGTGTTATGATATGCTTATTGATGAGGTGGGCGTATATGTACCAACCAATGGCTATGGCGAATCGGTTCTAGTGCCAGACTATAACACATTCTGTTTTGACTGTCACATGTACAACCAGGATCCAAGCAATCCTAAAAAAGTCAAGGATGATTTCTTATTTAATGAGGACCCGAATCCTGACGCTACCGGAATAGGTAATCAGAAAAACGACTGGGGCACATTAGACGGACATGGCGGACGTATGGCCGGTACTCCACTGGAAAACTCAGCGTTCCACTTTACTCAGTGTTATTATCCGACTGACTTATACACAACAGATGGTCAAAGGGCGAGCTGTAAGGATATTGACCCTGTTACCGGCGAGCATGACGGCGCGGGTTATCAGATGTGGACGCTGGATCCTTATAATCAGAAGGACAGGATAACCGGTATCAACTTCGTGCTATTATGTACTGACTGCCATGAAGCTCATGGTACATCAATGGTAAGTATTGATACGTTTAATAAGACCGGAAGACTGATAAGGACTTCTATCAATAAGGGGGAGACCGCTCCTATTCCGAGCGCTTCATGGCAACCGATATGTCTTGAGTGTCATCGTTTGGGAACAGTGCATCATTTAGGCGCTGACGGTAATGTGATCCCTCCAGCGGGCAACTGCTCTGACTCGACGTATAGATGTCACTCAAACAGATCGATACACAAGATGAATTATGCCGGTACCACCGAAATACACGCAGGACCAATATACTATGGTGACTCGAATTACGTTGAGCAGTTCTCATGCAATAACATCGAAGATGGTTTGTTGCTCTGGTGGGATCTGAACGAAAACAGTGGTGGAAATGGCGCTAACATTGATGATAAATGCCATCCATACGGTACCGAATCACCATATTGCGGTATTGATTTTAGGGGTACTATCTGTGATCTTGCCAATGTTTCCAGCTGGGTGCCAAGCATGGCGGGCGATGAAAATTGCAATGTTTCAGGTAATTACGCTCTTAAGCTGGATAAAGGAATCGGTGGCGGTGGCTGGAAGGGAACCTATGTAAACTTGTACAATAACTCTGTAACCGGCGGAAACGGCAATATATCTACGCAGATACTGTTGCCGAGAGATGAGGTTACTGTTGAGGCGTATATTAATCCTTATGTACCGGTATTATATAACGGGTGGCAATACATCGGTACTTTGAGGTTTGTTTTTGATACGCTTAATATGGATATTTCGGGTACGCAGGCGAATTATGCCTTGATGATAGACAGAGACGCGGTAGTCACTCGTGATCCACCAGAGCCGTTTACCAATGCGGAGT
Organism: Deltaproteobacteria bacterium; assembly: GCA_024276115.1. Classification (GTDB taxonomy): domain Bacteria; phylum Desulfobacterota; class JAJRXV01; order JAJRXV01; family JAJRXV01; genus JAJRXV01. The sequence goes on along the minus strand of JAJRXV010000280.1, from coordinate 12,377 downwards.
TACATGCCGACAAGCTCATATTCGCAATTGCGCTTGAGGACAACAACGGTAACTCTGTAGTTCACCCCACCAAAAACGGGGCGAATATATTTACCGAAATAACTGGTAATTCGTCGGCGCTGACAGGTACGAGTTATGCTATATCCGGCGAACCCGGTTATGAAAGTATTCAAATCACTAATTACGCGTGGCAACATGTCGCCGGTACTTTTGATGGAAGGTATATCAGAGTATATATCGATGGCGTATTAGCGGGTGAAACCGACATGGGGCAACAGTTGAGCCTCAGAGCGCGAACCTTAGACCGGGATGATATGGACGCTGGTAATATGGAAATAACTGTTACTATGGGAATGGGCTTTACTGAACAGTATATTACATGTGGCAATACTGACGCTAAACAATTAGGAAGCATATACGGAGAGGTAGACAATGTAAAAATCTATAATAGGTCAAAATCTATTAACGAGATTTCATGTCAGCGGTGTCATGCTGGCAACTTCCCGCCGACGACCGGCTCGCATGGAACTCACATAGGCGCGGCTTTCGGACCTCAAGCGAGCTGTGATGATTGTCATGGCGCGGGAGCTTCTACCGGTAGCCACTTAGGACACATGGACTGCGCCTTAAACCAGATAGATTTTGATGACGGCTTCGATTTTGCCTCAACTACTGTATGCGACTCATGCCACGGAAATGACCCGACAAAGCCGGTGTCAGAGACTAACAACGCAAAGCTTAACTGGAGAGTTGACGACTCGACACCATTCCTCTGGATAAATGACGATGGGTACTGTGAAGGTTGTCACGACGCTACAAGCTCTAATGTCAATACTGTAGCGGGTACTGGTGGAGTCAACGCGATCGCTCAGAACGAGGACGGTGACTACGGTACGGGCGACACCTATGGTAGCAGATTAAATGGTCATGGCTCGGCGTTTGCTTCTTTGGATTGCACAACATGTCACAACCCAAACAGCCCGCACATCAATGGGGTATCAGGCGATACGCCACGAATGGTTGACGATCCGCTAAACCCAGGGGTTCCATTCGATCCATACTCCAATGATAACGCCTGCACATTTTGTCATGATGGCGCTGGTCCTGAGCCGGCGACCACAATGGTCAGTACTCACTCTAATGTTGACAATCCGGTGCAAGGAGGATATGTCAAGTACGAGGCGGACTTCTCGGTCAGGTGTATTACTTGTCACAACTCGCATGGTACTACAAACATATCTATGATAAATAATATTATCAATGGTAGTACAATTGTCTTCACCGGTACTACAGGAGTCGATTCATTCGATGAAGACATGGAAATAGTGGGAGATCCTGACGACAGGGATGACCTATGCGTAACATGCCACATAGACTCAGGGATGGTGAACCACATCGGTGGCAAGCATGAAACTCTGAACCCGAATGATTGTAATTGCCTCACAAATGATATGCGTGGAAAGAACTGCATCTTATGCCATACTCATAACTATGACCTGGATGTTAATACCGCTGATGGCTTTATGCCAAAAGTCGGTAGCAACGGCAGGTGTCTTGATTGCCACTCTTATCTCGGGATGTCGCAGTATGATGTCGATAATGAATTTGACGGTATTGGTGGCGCGACAATAGGGAACAAGAGCCAGCACCTGATCAAATACACTGGACCTGACTATAATGACAAAGCGAACAATGAGTGTAAAAAATGTCACGGTGACTTGCACCCTACAAAAGCCGCAATGGTTGTTGATCCTGATGATGGAGTAACGACATACTCATCATCTGATTGTGACGGGAGAACCCCGGATGATATGACCTCATTCTGTCTAAGTTGTCATGATGGCAATGCGGGGACTGGTGACACTGCTGACATATCGTTCAATGGTACGGTACAACTCCCTCAGCTACCACCGCGTGATCAGGAGTCGTCAACGCCTTCTGGACCGTGGTCTCCGACTGTGGTAGATACCGTAAATTATTTCGCTACCGGACACGGAAGCCCCGATACTCTCTCTACCAGGATTTCTGGACCAAATTACTCCTGTACAGACTGTCATACTCACCATGGAAACATGAACTACAAAAAAGTTAAGAGTATGCTTGGTAAGGATGATATCTTGTTCAGGTACGACGATAATGAAAATGTTACTTTTGATGACTGGTGTACCATTACATGTCACTATACAGTGAACCCGACCGTTGCTGACCACACAACCGGTGATTCTCGGGACGGTACTGTCGAGGTTCCAAGTTATAGGACTACACATCCGACTTATGCTCTGGTACCGGACAATGGGCTCTATAAACAGGGCGTTAATCTTGCGCCAAACATCATGAAGTACTTCTTGGATACCGGTCATTTTGTCTGTAACACTTGTCACGATCCGCATGGTACTGATCCGGTTGATGAGTCCAATATTGACAAGCAGATGATGAGACTAAAATGGACATTAAGCGGAAGTCAGAACGAAGGGCTGTGCGTAGAGTGTCACCAGTAAGAACTTACTAGATTTTGATTTAGACCTGATGGGTTGCGTCTGAAGTATGCAACCCATCTTTTTTTGCTTAGCCTTACACTGCTCGTCCTGTTTTCGCAGACATAATAACATTGCTATTAACTATAACATTATTACTTTCCTAGCACCCAAAAACCAGCTCCCCTTGAAAAACACTTATATATCTGGTATAATTAAGTTGAATAGGGAGTTTGATGTTATGGTATCAAAAGCAAACGATAAGACTACGTCTGAAGCTCAAATACTTGCGTACAGGCGATTGCAGGATTTGCAGAATAACAGGCGTGTTTCTAATAATGCCACACGCGCTAATCAGCTGGACACTACCAGAAAACGCATGGAAAAGGTCAAAAACGTTGCCCGGCAGGCAAAGGTGAAGGCACAGGGGGACAGGCTTGAGCTTTCGAAGAGGGCTACCGCGAAAGGCGTCGCGCTTGCCGAATTGAGACAAAAAGGCAACAGCAACAACAACAACAACAGGCTGAAGGTTGGTCAAAACTATTCAGTGAAATCTTTGAGTGAAATAAGAAAACGCGTAGACATAGGTACGGAATTCAGGAACGCCGCTAAGCTGAAGTCGCCAGCCACTCAAAAAACACGACCTGAGCTATTAACAGAGTCAAAACTGGCATCTCGCAATAATCTAGCCCAAAAACGCAAAGTAGAATACGAACGCAACTCCAAGCCGAAAGCTACTGAAAAGATAGCAGTTAAGACTCACTCCAAAAAAGTGATAGAACCGATGAGCGCTGAGGAGCTGAGAACTAAGAAAAGAAGTACCCGAAGGTCTGTAAGAGCATTATCCGCCGAAGAATTGCGCAATATAAAAAGAAGCAAAAAGCGTTAATCCCATTCCCGCTAAGCCAACTGTAAAATATTTTGAAAAAGCCTTGACATCAAGCGATAAAAACGTGTATATCTTACCCAAAGAGAATAGTTATATGATTAATTGTTTTTTTATGATAACTTTATATAAGTAAGGAGAATCATGGATAAAAAACTAATTTTTGACCTTATCGGCGGTCTCGGTATGTTCCTCTTCGGTATGAAGATCATGTCCGAGGGATTGCAGAAGATCTCTGGTGACAGAATCAGAAAAATCCTTGAATCACTTACAAGCAATCGGCTAATGGGGCTTATCGTCGGTGTGGTCATCACCGGTATAATCCAAAGCAGTTCAGCCGTCACAGTCATGGTGGTAGGTTTCGTCAACGCTGGTCTGATGAGCCTTATCCAGTCGATCGGTGTGATCCTCGGCGCGAACATCGGTACAACTGTCACCGCGCAGATGATCGCGTTCAAGGTGCATAAATTCGCTCTGCCGATCCTCGGGATCGGTGTTTTTATCAAGCTGTTCGCAAAAAAGAAAATGTGGGCGTATTATGGTGAAGTAATGCTTGGTTTTGGACTTTTGTTCTTCGGGCTTACTATCATGAAGAACACTTTCGCGCCACTAGAGCACAATGAAGCTTTTAAGATGTTTTTCGCGCAGTTCAGTTCAAATCCGTGGCTGGCGGTACTGGCGGGTATTGCTCTTACATTTTTAATCCAAAGCAGTAGCGCTACAATCGCTATTACAATGGGGCTTGCCGCCTCAGGGCTACTTAAGTTTGACGCGGCTGTCGCAATGGTACTCGGTGAGAATATCGGTACCACCATCACAGCGAACTTGGCTAGTATCGGGACTAATGTCAACGCGAAGAGAACAGCTCGCGCGCACATGCTCTTCAATACGATTGGAACGATTTATATATTATTGCTGTTGAAGCCTTTTTTGGCGTTTATAGAAAATATCACCCCAGGCGTGGCTGATTTTGTAGCTACCACCCCTGAGGCTATAGAAAAATCTGGTTTAAAGCCGCACATAGGTAGACACATCGCGAATGCGCATACGGTATTTAACCTGATCAATGTGGCGGTATTTCTGCCTTTCACCGGTCTGCTCGCTAAGGCCGCTACATTTTTGGTGCCTGCGAAAGAAGGTGAAGAGGAGGAGTATTCACTTGTTTACCTCAATACAAACCTGCTGAACACACCGGTGCTGGCGATCAATGAGGCGCGTAAAGAGGTCGAACGGATGGCTCAGACCGTTGCGAAGATGTATAACAACGCTGTTGATTTTATTTTCACTAAAGATATGAAATTGTATAAAAAGGTAATAAAAAGGGAAGATAGCGTAGACCTTTTTCAGAAAGATATCACGAACTTTCTTGTTGAAATATCCCAACAGTCGATTACGAAAGATATTTCTCGCGAGATAGCTTCACTGATGAATATGGTGAATAATCTTGAGAGGGTAGGGGACCATTGCGAGAACCTAGCGAAGCTCGGGGAGAAGATTATTGACAACAAAATCAAGATATCCGGCACAGCGCGCACAGAGCTTGAGGATATATCAACGATTGCGGGCGATTTTATCAAAAGCGCCGTTAAAGAAATCCCGATACCGAATAAGAGTTACCTGCAAAGCGCGAAGTTTTTCGAACAACGTGTAAACAACCTTGAAGATACCTACCGGGAACGCCATATACAAAGGCTTAACGATGGTTCCTGCAAGGTGTCCGCCGGACTGATATATGTTGATATGCTTACTAATTTTGAGAAGATTGGTGATCACATGTACAATATCTCCGAAGCGATAGCAGGGCGAAAATAGTACAAGTTTTAAGGAGTGGGGAAAGTCAAAAAAGAAATTGGTAATAATATTTTTTTCAGCAAAATATTTAATATCAAGAACCTTATCATCGGTCTGCTGTTTGCCGTTGCCCTAAAACTCTTTTCGGCTCGTATCGCCGATTATGACCTCTTCGGGCACTTAAAGATCGGTGCGCTTCTCCTAAAAGACTTCTCGCTCTTAAAGATCGATACGTTCTCGTTTACCGCCCCAGACGCGCTTGTTGTCAACCACGAGTGGGGTTCGCAGATGATACTCTCGCTCATTCACACTAGCTTTGGCGCCGCGGGACTCATCGCGCTCAAAATCTCCACCGGTATGATGACCGCGTATTTTTTATTCCGCGCAATCACAAAAAAAACAAGCAACATAATTGTCACTGCGCTGATATTTTTGCTGGCTATTCAGGTGGTTGCGCGCGGCTTCCTCTTTCGACCACAGATATTCTCCTACCTCTTCTTCGCGCTCCAAGCGTACATATTCACGTTATACCAGGATAACAGGCGCATAATATTCATCATGCCGCTGGTGATGCTACTCTGGGTGAACATGCATGGCGCGTTCGTTGCTGGGCTCGGGTTCATGTTCTTCTTCTACGTGACTGAAACATATACGCTTTTCTCACGGGACAAGAGAGATTTTTATAGGTCCCGCGAGTTTATCACACTGACCGCCGTTGCGCTCGCGTCATTTCTGCTGACGTTCGCCAACCCGTATGGACCACGGCTCTACCTCTACATCGCTTACGAGATGGGGCTTGAGGTATCCAAAAAATATATCACAGAGTGGCAGTCGTTCTCGTTTGCCGCGCGGGAGATGCCGTTCTTCGCGATCTTCGTACTCTCTCTCATAGCGATCACCTTCTCAAAACTCAGGCTCAGAATGCGGGATTTGCTAATCCCTACCGCCGCCGCCTTCCTCGGTTTTTCATCGGTGCGGCACACCCCGATATTCGGCATAATGGCGGTAGCATTGATCGCTGAGCGGCTCGGTGAAGTAGCCGACCGGTTCAACATCGGGCGGGAGTCGAGAGAGGATAAGTCGCTGTCAGAAAAGGTGGTCAAAGTACTTTTAGCCGCTGGTATCGCTTTTTTCATATTTCTTTCTATCGGAGTGGAACTCCCTGAAAAATTGGCGATATACCTTGATGAAGACCCATACCCGGTGTACACAACGCGGTTCATAAAGGAGAATGACCTCAAGGGGAAGCTCTGGGTTCCGCACAGCTATGGGATGTACGCGCTTTATCTCCTCGCGCCGGACGTTAAGGTGTCGATCGATGGGCGCTGGGCGACGGTGTACCCTGAGGATGTTATGCTAGAGGCGATGGACTTTTCGTTTAAGTATGATTTGAATCGCAAAATGGAGATTCTCGACAAGTACTCCCCGGATATGGTGATGATATTTAAACGAAATTATGTAGCTGACAAGCTTGTCAATAGCGGTAAATATGAGTTTGTCTATGAGGATTACGCGTCAAAACTGTTCGTGAGGAAGGGCTATCCGCTACCTGCTGAGCTGAAGTACCCCGAGCTAGAAGAGTATCATGTTTTGAGAAAACTATAGCGCGTTACAGCACACAGATAATCAAACGATACGTTTATTGTGGCGGAGAGAGAGGGATTTGAACCCCCGGAGCAGTTACCCACTCAACTGATTTCGAATCAGCCCCTTTCAGCCTCTCAGGCATCTCTCCGTATGCCTTGGATTATATTGATTTTATATACGTAAGTCAATCTTTCTTTTTCCTTAAGGGGATCATTTTTTTATAGCGACAATGTAATCCGCATCTGTAAGTTTTGTTATTTTTGCTACTTTTTACGTCTATATAATGTTATACTTTTGCACATTGATCTTATAGCAAGCTCCCATTGAATTATAAACGATATTCGGGTTAGCTGTTAGCCTCGACACTACGCTTTTCAGGAGTACCTTAAATGCAAAAACAGATTATTACAATAATGTTAGCCATCGCTGTTTTTACTTCCGCATGTGACAGTAGCACAGCAACAAAGAGCTCTGCTAATAATGTTGAGGAAACAGACCCAACGAAGATGACTGTAGAACAGCTCATAGACGCCGGTACTAAAAAACTCGCGCAAAGGGATTTTGACGGCGCGTCTGATTACTTCTACAAAGCGTTGCACATTAAGCCTGACGCGGCTATAGCCTACAACATGCTTGGTATGACCTTCCGCTTAAAAAACAGGAAGCGAAAAAATAAGGATTTATACTTAAAAGAAGTAGAGGCGTTTCAAAAAGCGATCGAGATTGAGCCTGAGTTTTGGGTCGCTATCATTAACCTCGGGGAGACGTACCACCAGTCCGGGCACAAAGGCAAGGCGATACCGCTCTTCATAAGAGCGCTTGAGCTGAACCCGGAGCATAGGCAAAAAAAGTTGATGCGGGAGCGGATAAACGCTTATGAAAAGAGTGTGGAAGAAACCGCGTCATCAAAAAATGAAAATAACTTGAAAAAATGAAAATACCTTATATACTTATATTAAGGTTCTATATTTTTCACTCGGAATACCCAGTGATACAGTCGGGTATTCTGTTGGCAGTGTAGGCTATCAATTTAAAAGGAAGATGATATGGCTAACAACGCAATCAAAGAATTCCTAGCTGAATACTCAAAAAAGCTATCGACGCTACGCGATAGCACACTTTACTTCCAAAAGATATCGACCATGACTTACCATGAGGTTGGTGATTTAATAGCAGAGCTAAGCGCGAGTTTGCATCAAATAGTCGAAGGCGCTGCTGAGACAAAAAAAATAATTCAAGAAATAAATGTTCTAGCCGGGGAATTTGATAATATCAACCGTATTTTCAATGAATTCAGAGTGCTTCCGTGCGTAATCAATGATATTTCAAACTCTTTGTCAGTGCATGAGGTTATTGATCAAAAATTACAAAAAATTCTTGCCGCTATCAACGAAACTAGGGATTACTTGGAAACCGCGATGGATGATGACACTGACGCTGAAGCATCTAATGATGTAAAATGCCTGCAATCAATACCAAACTTAATGGTGAAGCAATTCCACAATATTTACGAACTCATGAACTGCTTTGTGGACGAGTTGCCCGAGATATTCTCGAGTATGTCACGCCTGCTTTCACCTCCATTAACAATGGAAGCGATATTATCCTCTACACCAGAGCGCAACAAGCTGGAAATAGCGAGTGAGGATGTAATCAATATAATGAAAAAGCATAAGAGTGACTCTGACGTTTTAGTAAAAAAACTTGCCATGGTGAAGGAAAAAATTGACGACATGGAACCCGGGATACCGGCAACTAACGCTATTCTCGACTCATCTATCGCTTCAACAAAAAAACTCGACCAACCATTCGCGGAACTGCTGTTTATTGAGGCAAACCTGAAACAACTTTCGCAAAAGGCTGGAGAGATTTTAGAGACCGAATGCGACAGCGACTCTGAAACGCTACCGTGTAAAAAACTCCAACATGTGATTGAAATGCTCTCTGAATAGCTGGTCTGATTAAGCGAGGAGTATCACCCAACATCTCCCTCGACTATATCCTGATAGTGCATGGTCTTATTACGACCAGTCTCTTTCGCGTAATAGAGTGCTTTGTCGGCAAGATTTATCAACCCCTTTTTGTCCTTTGAGTCTCTAGGGAACGTCGCTATTCCGATACTTACGTTGACCTCTACCGTATTATCTCCGACATTTACATGTTCGCGCGCTATGTTTTTCCTTATCCGCTCACCCATCTTTATAGCGCCACCCTTGCCGGTGTTGATCAGTATCGCGACAAACTCCTCACCACCGTAACGAGCGGCAAAGTCCACCTTCCTAAGCGATCCCTCAAATATTTTCGCGACTTTTTTGAGAACCTTATCACCGATCGGATGACCATAAGTGTCATTGAACTTTTTGAAATGGTCAATATCCATCAGCAGAACCGATAAGTCTTCGGGGTATCGTTGTATCCGGTCTATCTCCTCGGTGATGCGCTCTTGGAAACAACGATGATTAAACAGCCCGGTGAGGCCGTCGGTAGTCGCCATCAACTCCATCTTCATATAAAGCCTTGAGTTAGATATTGCGGTGGCTGACTGGTTTATTAGAGTTTCGATAGTGTCAGCGGTATGCTCAGTCAGATTGAGCGGCGTCTTGCTGGCGATCAGTACCGCACCAAAAGAAACATCATTTGTGATGAGTGGCAACATATAAATAGTAAACATCTCTTTTAACCTGATAGACCTGCTGAAAATGGTCTTACTGGCAGAAACGATAGTGAAGTCAGAAAACAGCACTTTCTGTTTACTATCAATTACATAACCACAGATAGAGTCCTTCTTCTCAAACTCCTTCCCGATGAGATGCTTGTATTTGTCTCCCTGCACGGTTATGATACGGCACTCTTTATCGTCCTTGGCCTCAAAAACCACAGTGATAAGATCACACTTCACCAGGTTAGAAATTGCCGTGATTATCACCTGTATAGTATCCTTTAGGTTCAGAGTATCGTTGAGCTTCTTACCAAGGTTGTTCAAGACCATAGCCTCCTTGGCGTTATATTCCATCTTGCGCAGGATCATGAAGTTGTTCGTCTCCTGCATGATCTGATACGAAACGAGGTACATAAGGTTTTCTTCCTTGTGGGAAAAATATTGCAACTCGTGGCTGTCCGCCAGAAGGACGCCCTTCACAACATCATTATCTATCATCGGTACCATGATTATCGACTTGACTACCACATCAACGCTATAATAAAAAAGGTCATGTATCGAACTGTCAAAGTTATTTACATTAAGCGTGCGCCTATTCTTGACTACCCATCCCAAATGCCCCGAGGTAGTACTAATGTCTAGATTATAGTTTATTTTATCACTTTCAGAGATCACTTCTTTGATAAAAAACTTATTTTCGTCGGGATCTATTTCAAGATACATTATTGTCAACGGGTGGATGACCTCCTTGAGCTTGCCGAGGACATCGTAGATCTTCTCATTGAGTTTATGCGTGACCGTAATCGAGTGGCGTTTCTTCCCCTGTTCAGATAACACATCTACATCGACGTTTTCTGACTCTTCGGTCTCAACATCTGACGAATCCCCTAACCCCTCGTAAGTTTTCAGAAGCAGTCGGTACTTGTTCTTCTGCTTTTTTTCATAAAGTAGTGTAAAATAGAACACCACAAAAAATACGATGAAAAAAATCACATGAGTATCAAACGCGAAGAGGTTCGCGTTAAGCTTTTCCCCCGGTAGACGGCTGATTATTACCGACTCTGTGATTATCGTCAACAGCAGGAAAAATAGCGCGACCCGCATTGGTGATAACGCAAGGTAGACTAAAATCAAAAGATACATAAGCGGGTAGAGTACGGAGCTGATCCCACCGGTAGACTGCACGACTATTTCAGTCAGTAGGAAAAAGGAGCAATATAGATAGAATTGTGTGCGTTTTTGTTCCGCGGTTTCTCTGATAATCAAAAATGCCAAAAAAAGCATGGACATCAACAGGAATACGATTGATATAAAATGAATATTGGTGTAGTTACGAATGCTTGGGAAGCTATCCCCAATAATAAGCACGTATATCAAAACAAAAAATAGCGGTAATAATAAGTTAAAATAGGTTGAAATTTTATTAAACGGGAGGTCTTTAAAGTTTTTTTTAATAAATTCAAGCATCTCAATCCTGGAACAAGAATACGATTTCGCCTGCTTTTACCATACCAAATTCTTTTCGAGCCAGCTCTTCAATATATTTGTTATCTGTCTTTAATCTACTGATTTTCTTGTAGAGTTGCGCGTTTTCTTCTTTTATCACTCTGATATTGGTAAGGACATCAGCCTGCTTCTGCTTTAACCTTCTTAGGTCCAAAAGACCGTTAGTACCAAAGACCGTAAGGAAAAACATAAAGACAAAGAGTAATGTTATAAGGCTGAAGTATACTTTTGAACTCTTTAATTTTTCTGTTTTTTTGCCCATACGTTATTTCGTTATCACCTTATAGCCACGCTCAGAGAGCAAACGGTTTATCATAGCCGGAATACTAAAAGGTGTTACAAATAGAGTACCCTTATCGCCAACTAGATTTATGTACTGAGGCTTTGGGACATCTTTTGATCCCTGCGTCTGATCACCGATCAAAAAACCACCCGCCTCTACATCAAGAAACGGCTTGTCGCGACCATCTCCCAACAATCTAAAGTTACCATACTCATAGTCTATTTGCAACATTTTTAAAACGTTTTTTATTAGCTCTTTTCTCCCCCCGATCGCCTTTAGCTCCAGAAGTTTGATCCCATATCTCTTTGCGAGAGCTTTATCATCTTGCGACGCCGTTTGCAAAGTCACAATATGCCCACTCGCATCTCTCTCAAAATAAAAATCAGCGTGGATAGTTTTCCCACCCTCTTTGTTAAACTTCAGGTTTACATTTGCCCTCGGTGAGTAACCAAGCGCCTTGAGCAGGTTATGTATAAGCGCGTTGGCCTTGTTCGTCACACCAAATGAAGCGATAGTACCCGCTTTTTGAAGAGGTGCGTTATCAGGCTTCTCACCCTTTATCGCAACGTCCTTGATAAAAAAACCGTACTTCTCCAAGTACTGCTTGATGTAACCGGGTACTCTCTCAGCCTTACCCGAATCGAGTTTGATGAGCTTTACATCACCATCGATAAAGCTTCTGGAGTTCTGCTCGACCAACCAGTCATAGTTAACGACAAGCTTAACGTTCTTGCCGACCTTTATCTCTTTGTTTGCCCTTACCGAATAATACCCCGACGCGTTAAGTACCTTACCCATAACGACTTTTGCGGAGTCCTCTTTATTAACATCGACAAAACTATAATAACCATACTTCTTTTTTATTGCCGCTTCATTTTCCTTGGATATCGTATCGCCGTAATCAAGTACGACCTTTTTATTGCCGCTCATCACTACCGGAGTCGTCGCGTTATTGAGCTTCACAGACCTGCCGCCGCCAACAGGGAGGTAGGTGACACCCGTCGTCGCGATCCCTTCACCCAATGATGTAAGCGCCGCGCCGAGCCGAGCGTCTATCAGCGTAGGGGCAGTTTTTGATGCGCCTGTTTTCTTCTCATCCGCCTTACCCGCGGTCACGCTACCCTTACCGCCACCAGCCTTAACAGCCTCTGAGGTATCCCCACTCTTTTTGACGATCACCCGCTTCTTTTC
>JAJRXV010000279.1 GCA_024276115.1 Deltaproteobacteria bacterium | reverse complement strand
TGTGCTAGGGGTCTCGTCTGAGAGGGTGGTTGGCGCTAAATGTAAGGCCGAAATAAAGATAGAGATATATAATTCAGACGGGTGTATTGGTTCGGAAGATCTACCGTACATATTTGAAAAATATAGACGAGCGGATAAATCAAAAAAAGTAAGCGGTACAGGTCTTGGGCTTTATATAGCAAAGTCTATCATTAACCTGCACTATGGTAATCTAACAGTTGTTAGTAGTGCTGAAGAAGGGACTACGTTTACCATCACCATGCCATTATCCAAAGAAATAAGTTGAGTGTGGTTTCAACAGTTTATGGGACTGTTGCCAAATAGCGTTTTCCCCATTTTTTTCGAAGAAGTCGTCGCTGTAAGTACCTGTAAACAGGGGGAACTCCCCCTAAATTGCATTGGGCAACATGCCCTTTATTTGAACCGATTGAGGAGCTTCAGTAAACTACCATGTTCTTCTTTTAGCGCGCCATATTCGCATATTTCCTGACAACAAAAACACTTTATACATTTATCATAATCAAATATTATTTCTTCCCTGCTTACTTTGAGGCATTGTGCTGGGCATATTTTTTCACATTCTTTGCAGTATTTGCAGTTTTTTATATCAATCACTGGCTTTGTTGTCAGCTGGTTGCGGAGCAGTCGCTTGATTGGCCAGGGTAAGCCGAAATCAACATCAGAAGTGACAGGTAGCTTAACACTCTTTCTATTATTTTGTTTTACTTCATCATAATCACCGATTATTTCAATATCTTCAATATTGCTACCAGTGATGCCGAGGTGTCTCGCGTGTTTTAATGTGTACACCATATCGAATGGAATTCGCAATATATCGCAGGCAACCGCATCAATCGCGAATCCGTTGTCAGATGCGATGATCGCGCCGACATGGCGAGGTTCACCACTGCTAGGGCCGTTACCCTCCATTATCATTATTGAATCGGCGATTGTAAGCGCGGGAGGATTCCCTAGGTATAAGTCGATCAGCATCCTCGCGAAGTAATCCTTGTTTGTACCTGCCTTCAGATGCCACAGCGCCTTTTCCTTACCAATCACAGTACCGTACATATTTTTTACCGCTGCAGTGAGTACCATCTGAGAGTGCGTCTTGATCTTTGGCAGATTTATGATGCAATCAACGTCTAGCGCCTCCTTCGCGATGGTGATATCTTTAAATACAGCATCAGGCTGAACCTTTAGTTTTATTGGGGTCGTAAACTCCATCATCTCCACACCGATATGCTTGAGTTTGGTGGCGAGGCCGGTTTTATGAGCAATTTTAGCACAACTAGTTAGCGGTGGACTATCAGCGACAATAGGAGTAGCACCGTATTCCTTAACAATATTCGCACATGCGTAAATAAAATCAGGGTGTGTGATGACTGCCTTTTCAATAGGCTTCGCGTTCAGGAGGTTCGGTTTTATCAAAACTTTATCACCACGCTTGAAAAAACGGTCAATACCACCGATACTATCGATAGAGTCCAATATTGTATTTAACATACGCCCTTGGTCAGTGTAGTCATTTAGCTTTTTTATTGATAATTTTGTTGTTGTTTTCATTAGATAAATAGTATCAGATTTTAGTTGTGAATAAAATGATTTTATTTTTTTATTCTAATTGTGATTCTGGCGTATTTTTTCTTGCAAAGATGTTATCTTTGTAGTATAAATAATTTCAATTTAAACGAATGAGGTAACGAATGGAAGAAGTATATTATTTAACACAAGAGGGGTATGAAAGGCTTAAAGAACTCCTTCATGACCTAAAGTATGTTCAAAGACGTAAAGTTATCAACGAGATTGCCGTCGCGCGCGCGCATGGAGATTTGAAAGAAAACGCTGAGTATAGCGCGGCAAAGGAAAAACAGGGGCATGTTGAGAAAAGCATTGCTGAAACAGAGAACACGCTGGCAATGGCGAAGGTTGTAGATGTTTCTAAACTTTCTACCGATAGGGTTACGTTTGGACTAACGGTTACTTTATACGATGTAGATAAGGATGAAGAGGTTAAATATCAGATAGTCGGAAACTTTGAGGCGGATATAAAAAAACACACAATATCGGTTTCATCACCGATTGCCAAAGCACTTATCGGGAAGAGGATAGATGATTGTGTTAAGGTGAAAGTACCGCGCGGCATCAAAGAATTTGAAATAATAGATATAACAAATTAATAATTTTCTAAGAATCTTTTGCTGATTCTATTATCTTGTCAATTTCATTCAGTTTTTGATCTTGGGTCAGTTGAGCGCTTTCAATGTGTTTTCCTGTTGCTCTTTGAGATGCGTTCCGCTTTCCTCTTCCCAAAAAATCACCAAGATAATCATAAAATCCAGTCAGAGCAGAAGCTATTTTCTCTATTTTTTGACGCAATACATCTTGGTACTGCAATAGATTCATTGCGTCAAAGACTTTATCCTGAGCATCAGTCGCGGACGTGTTTATTTTTGCAAGAAGTTCCTTGGCTTTAGTTGAGCCCATGTTGGATGAAGCGGAAAGCTCAGTCAGTTCCTTTACCGTTGCTTTAAGGTTGTCAAGGCATTCGGTGGTATCAACTATAATGTCTATGATTTTACTGACTTCTACTTCACTTTGTAGAGTGACGTCATCAAGGTGATCTATAATCTTGTTAGGTGTATCTTTTCTTTGTGGTGTTTTAAGAGCCGTATCAGACTCCTTCTGGGTGGAATCATCAGTATTACTGCCTTGTTTTGCCTGATTTATAATATCATCAATAGAACTTTGATCTGAAGACATTCATCCCCCAAAAAAATGGGGCGAGCACATTAATCCTCGCCCCTGCATTAGTATTATTAAGTATTGCAGTGTAAGCTGTTACTGTCTTTTCAACTACGTAAGGAAAACAAACAGCCTCTTAATTATCGCTCTTCGCCCCAATAGTTAAGGTTGGTGAGCCAGCCGCCACGGCGTAAGTTACTGTAGCTTTTCGCCCTTTTCCTGTAGCTCCTGATTCAATATCAAATGTTACGTCCGCACCAACAGCGTAATTTGAGAAGCTTAAGCCGCCAGTCAGCGTTACCTCGGAGAAAACCTGAGTGTCAAAACCGATCGTAGGGCTGTTAGCCTCGGTAGGGACTGCTTTGTTTTTTGCTATAGCTATAGCAAGAGCGGAATTGACAGCTCCAAAAGCGCCGTCAATTGCGGCATCGTGAGACTGTGAGCCTAAATCAACGAATTTTGGAATTGCAACAGCTGATAAAATGCCCAATAATATTATAACCATAACAATTTCAATTAGAGTGAAACCTTTTTGAGCTTTTGAATTACATCTTTGCATAATTTTCCTCCCCTTAGTTAAAGTATTTATTTATATACTTATATGATATAGTTTACCAACTCTCATACCCCTTTGTCAAGCTATTAATTTCACCTGTTTTTTTATCATAAGAATAGTTATTGCCAAATGGGTCGAGAGGTACTCCAGCATCATCGACCGCTGTATTAGACAAATATTTATCTTTTATTGCTATTGCCGGTTTAAGCTCTTTATCCTTGATATTTATTCCATTAATAGTGTAGTAGGGCTGAAT
This sequence comes from Deltaproteobacteria bacterium, assembly GCA_024276115.1. Lineage (GTDB taxonomy): Bacteria > Desulfobacterota > JAJRXV01 > JAJRXV01 > JAJRXV01 > JAJRXV01. The sequence goes on along the minus strand of JAJRXV010000279.1, from coordinate 23,566 downwards.
AAAACCGCTATCCGTGAGTGTCTGTAAGCTTTCTGGGTATTCGCTATTGAGAAGCTTGTATAGTTTTATTGACATACGGATGTTTACCAGCTCCCCACGCAAAAGCGATTCTTTTGTAACTACAGTGTTCTGCATGAACTGGTTAATGGCTATTATCAAAAATATGAACAATAGTATTAATATCGCTATTGTTTCTACCGTTGTGCCACCATTTTTTTTTCTATATACCGAGCTCGACATTTATGGCTCCTGTCAATTTTCAGCGGGCGAATTTGACGATATCCCACATTGGTAAAAACACCGCGAGCGCGAGGAAGAGCACCATCCCGAAGATGAACACAAGTAGTACCGGCTCTAGCGCGGTGATCAGGCCTTTTATTCCGTAGTCAACTTCCTGGTCAAAGTATTCAGACACTTTTATCAGCATTATATCGAGCGAGCCACTCTCCTCACCGATATCGATCATCTGAATAATAATTGGTGGGAACACTTTAAACTCTCGCATAGATTTCGCGAGCGAGCCACCAGCCTGCACATCTGCCTTTATCTTCATCAATATCTCAGCGATTATGACGTTGCCAATAGCCTTTGAGACGATATCAATCGTCTGTAGTATTGGTATGCCGCTCCTGAAAAGCGTACCAAAAACCCTAGCGAAACGTGACATCGCTACTTTAACGTTTAATACGCCGAAAATCGGAACAGTAAGGCAGAATTTGTCCCATTTATAGCGACCGGCGTCGGTTTTTATATAGTTGTTGAAACCTACATATATGCCAGCCATAGCGCCGACGATGTAGTACCAGTATTTTTTGAACATATCAGACATGGAGATCAATATTTGTGTTGGTAGCGGTAGTTCAGCTCCGAACTTGCCGTAGAGCATGGAAAACCGCGGCACTACAAAATACAGCATGATAAAAATAGCTATAATTATCGCGGCGATAACAAACTTGGGGTACATTGTCGAAGCTTTCACCTTCGCGCGAATCTCTTCTTCCTTTTCCGCCATCAACGCGAGTCGCTCAAGTATTTCGTCGAGAACACCGCCTTCCTCACCAGCGGCGATCATGTGCACATAAAGGTCATCAAAGACAACCGGATGCTTTTCGAGTGATTTCGCGAACGTCATACCACCTTCAACATCAGCTTTAACTTTATATATCACTTCTTTAAGCTTTGGGTTTGTAGACTGGTTTGCCAGAGTATCGAGGCTTTTGATGAATGGTATTCCCGCGCCGAACAGAGTCGCCATCTGCCGTGTGAAGATTATCTTATCCTCAGGTTTGATCCTGGTCAGGTACTGATTTATTCTCTCAAAATCGAATCCTGAGGTTGTCTCTACTATCTCAATCGGGATGAGACCTCTGGCGTCCAGATTCGCTTCGACTACCGCTGCGCTTGCTTCTTCTTCGCTACCGGTTACTAGGCCTCCTGTATTGTCCCGAGCTTTATAGTTAAATAATGGCATAGTTTTACTTGTGATCTAATTATGAATCGAGAGTTAATAATATGCTGATATAGTTAATGAGCGTCGTATATTATACCTGTTCTTGAGTTGCCTGCATAACTTCTTCCATTGTCGTGACACCTTCTAGCACCTTTGCTACCCCTGCGTCACGCAAGCTTCGGAAGCCTTTTTGCATGGCTGCGGTTCGGATAGTAGAACTGTCAGCCCGCTGGAGTATCTCATGCCTTACCGCGTCATTTATTGATAAGACCTCATATATCCCCACTCTTCCTTTATAGCCGGTGTCGCGGCAGTTTTTGCATCCTTCCCCCTTATAAAGGGTAGGTACAGGGCTTCCGGGGGGGATTCCTAAGTTTCTCAGAAGCAGGTTGTCAGGTGTAAAAGGTACCTTGCAGCTGTTGCATATTTTCCTGATCAGTCTCTGACCAACGACACAGATTATCGACGATGATATCAAAAACGGTTCTATCTCCATATCTAACAGCCTGCTTATTGTTCCGGCCGCGTCATTTGTATGTAATGTACTGATGACAAGATGCCCGGTGAGTGCGGCGTTGATCGCTATTTCGGCGGTCTCCTTGTCACGTATCTCACCAATCATGATTATGTCGGGGTCCTGCCGCAGTATAGTCCTCAGACTGTCGGCGAATGTAACACCTACTTTCGGGTTTACTTGCACCTGGTTGATAATATTGAGCTGATACTCCACCGGATCTTCAACAGTGACGATATTTTTTGATAATGAATTGATCTTGTTTAGTACGGTGTAGACAGTCGTTGTCTTCCCAGAACCGGTAGGGCCGGTGATAAGCACCATGCCGTAAGGCTTTTGCACCATATTGACGATAGTGTTTTTTGATTCTTCTTCTATACCGAGGTCACTTATATTCAGCATCATCGTACTTTTGTCAAGGATACGCATAACCGCCTTTTCACCGAATATTGTCGGCAAAGTCGAAAGCCTGATATCAACGTCAGACGTTCCCACCTGCATCTGGAATCGACCATCCTGCGATATCCGCTTCTCGGCTATGTCAAGGTTCCCGAGGATCTTTATTCGTGAGAGGATCGCTGGATGAATTCTGCGTGGGAGCTTTGATATTTCGTGCAGGATACCGTCTATACGCATTCTAACGCGCAAGACATCCTCCTGCGGCTCAATATGGATATCAGAAGCTTTATCTCTGATCGCCTGAAATATTATCATATTGACTATCTTGATTATCGGGGTCTCACCAGCTATTTTTTCGAGGACTTCGGGGACATCCTCTTCATCAGTCATAAGGTCGATATCCGCGGTGTCAAGCTTCATCACAATATCATCGATATCACCTTTGACGCTGTAATGCTGGTCTATCGCTTGTTGTATGGAGTTTTCAGAGCAGACTACAGGCTTTACATCTTTACCTGATACTTTCCTTATGTCATCCATAGCGAAGACGTTCAGCGGATCAAAAGTCGCGACGACAAGTCTATCTTCTTCTATTGTAATCGGTATTATTTTGTGCTTTCTGGCGATTACTTCGGGGATGAGTTTTATGAGGTCGGGGTCGATAATAACGTTTGATAGTAGTACATAAGGCATTTTAAACTGCTCTGAGAGTGCCCGGGATATGTCTTCCTCAGACACGTAACCGCTGTCTACAAGCACGTTTCCGAGTCGTAGACCTGTTCGTTTCCCTTCTTCTATCGCCTGTTCAAGCTTTGCGTTCGTTATGAGACCGGAGTCTACGAGTATTTCACCAATCCGTTTTCGTTGTTTTCCAATTGCCATGAATATATCCTAAAAAATATATTTCCTATATATTTAAGATAGTTAAAATATCGCACAATGTCAAGCCCGAAACTTTTCTATATACATGTTTACTATAAATACTGCAACCTCTCTGGCAACAAATTAAAAAAGATAAAGCAATCTTGACATATAGTGCGGCTTTGTATAGTATAAACAACTATAAATTCAATTACTTAATGAGGTGCATTTATGAAAAGCATAAAGCTGTTTATCATCGCCATTCTTTTCGCGATTTTCTCTACTAATATCGCGTTAGCTCTTGAGATTGGTGAAAAATGTCCAGAAACCATTCTGACAGATTTTCAGACAGAGAAGGTTGTGGATCTGCGAAATATTGTAAAGGGGAAAACCGCGATAGTCGTTTTTATGAAGATCGATTGTCCACCATGCCTGAAGGAGCTTAAAGTGTTAAAAGGAGTGGATGAAGATGTCTTCGTAATAACGCACTATGATGGCGCGGATGACATAAAGAAATTCAAGGAGCGTTATGAATTCAGGTTTACTTTTCTGCATGACCCGAGCGACAGAGCGATGAAGAAGTTTGGCTTCTCTAACATTCCATCCACAGTGGTTTTGGATACATCCGGGAAAATAATTCACAATATGAACGGTTATTCAAAAGAGGGGATGGTGAGTCTCATCAACAATATAAGAGGAGATGCGATGAAGTAAGCTCGCGCTGTAGTCCTCAGCAAGTCGAGTTCAAACGCTAACCGAGAGAGTCCACCTTGTCTTGCAGTTCAAGCACTTTTTTTGCGATAAGGCGTTTTATATCCCGGGAACTAATCAGCCCCAAAACAGTATCATCGCTCGCTATGACCGGTAGGTGATCGACATCGTATTCTTTTAGCATATCCTGCACTTCTTGAACAGATGCATCTGGGTGTGTGACTACAGCCGCCGGATCCATGATGTCATGCGCGACGAGTAGTAGACTCAGCTCTGGCAGGAGTAGGGTGTTTTTTATATTTTCAACGGTGATTATACCGCGAAGTTTGTTTTCTTTGTTGACCACAGGAAAATAGAAGCTATCGCTTTCGCTGAAAGTGCTGATTATCTTTGGAAGCGGCATACTCTCAAGGATCTTAGGTGTTTTACTGCTGACGATATCCTTAGCGGTACTTGAGCGGACGAGATCTTCTTCGGTGATGTTCAGACCGACTTCCCCTGCTTGAGTAACCGCCCATTTGACGCACACCGGACCAATAATCTGTACAACAAAAGTGGTTGTTGTAATAATTATGACTATTGAATTGCCAATCAGATCATGGAAGCGATAGCCCGCTACAATAGATAATCCTATAGCAACGCCGGCTTGACTGAAAAGACACGCGGGAAGATATTTCTGGACAGTTTTTGGCGCTTTTGACAGCCTCGCTCCGAGGTTCGCGCCAAACATTTTCCCCGCTGTTCTACCCAAAATGTATATAGCTGCGATGAAAGCGATGAAAGGGGTTGTATTACTTATATTCAATTTCGCGCCAAACAAAACAAAAAACAAAACGTATATAGGTGGTGTGAACTTTCCTACCAGCCTGAATATTTCCTTACTCTTTTGTGGTACTGTATTCGATATTAACATTCCTAAAACCATTGCGGTTAATAATGTGTCGATTTTTAACGCGACGGCTAAGCCTAGAACCAACAGTATCGTGCCAACTGATAAAGCGAGAATATTGTCCTCTTCCTCGCACCTTTCAATAATGATTTTAAGGATAAACGCTGATAATGTACCTACGATAAACGAGCCGCCTATCTCGTATATAGGGGTGAAAAATACACTTGAATCGCCATTTCCGCTTCCGAGTAAGCTTCCGGCAACACTTGAAGCAATAGCAAAAAGCATAAGAGCCAAACCATCATCCAGAGCGACTATGCCCAAAATCATTGTAGTCAAAGGACCGCGGGTTTTGTATTCCCAAAGTACATCTGTAGTCGCGGCTGGCGCTGTCGCCGACGCAATGGCGCCTAACAATAACCCCAGCGCTAACGCTTGATTAAATGTGGGGAGGTAAAAGCTTCCCGCAATTGTTACCAGGGTTGCAACAACAAGGAAAGCTGTAACACCTTCAAAAATAAGTATATAGATGAACTGTTTGCCAAACCTTAATAATGTTTCTTTTTTTAACTCACTACCAATCATGAAACCGATAAGCCCCAACGCGAACAGGTTAAATGGTTGCATTATTACCACTGTATCGAGATTAATTACGTTAAGCCCGGTGCTTCCTAACATGACGCCAATAAATATATGTCCCACTACCTGAGGGATCTTTAATCTTTTGAATATTCTTCCGCCAACAGTACCACCGAAAAGCGCTAACCCTAAGAGTAGTAATATACTCAAATGTGTATCTGATATTTCAATAAAAATATTATTTATTTGCTCAAGCATTTATGTCACTCCTTAAACATCCTAATTTATATCTGAAGTGTTGCCATAACTCTATCTACTGGCACTTCTCAATATTTTTTTCGTTGAGCTAGCTAAAAGTCAAAAACGGAACAACATACTACATGCAGTATATTTTGGCAAGAAATAATTCCTAATAATACAAAGCTGTGAGCGCGGTATAATAAGTAAAAAGGTGGCAAAGACCGCAACTGCGAACGCTTCCTTTCTCACTGCCGGGCGCGCAGAGTTTTTATAATAAAAAAACATAAAATTAGTGCATAAAATTCAGGTAGTTATGAAGACACCTGTAACAAAATCGTTTCAGCTATAGTAATAATCATTAAAGGTTGCTTTTTCTACTGCCGATACAAATTGTATGATACAAAAAAAAGGAGTGATTCAAATGAAGTTGATGTCAGATATAAAAATGAAGTATTCTCAGGCGTTAGATAAATTTGTGAAGGTACGGTACTTTACCGAAGCCGAAAAGGAACAGATATTCAAGTGCGCTAAGCTGTCAGATAAGAGGTCGTATCAGCAGCTTATTATCAACACCTCAATTATTGACTATCACAGTGAAATGCTTCCTGTTATTGAGGAGAGATCGGCGCAGGGCAACCTTGGATTATGCCGTATCGAGGAGGAGCTGTACCGGATATGTATCACCATCAACCCGACACTCGATATTTACAATGTCACGCTGAACGCTTCGAGTCAGGAGTGTGAGGATGCGCTTTATCTGGTTGAGGCGCAAGATGAGAACAACGCGAGAAACAAAGGCTTTTTGAAGATAGAGGAGATGATCCACAAGAATATTATCGGGCAGGGTAGGGCGGTCAATAAGGTGTCGCAATATATCAAGCATTATGTCGCTGGGCTTTCCGATCCTGAGCGTCCGATCGGCAGTTTTATCTTTGTCGGGCAGACCGGTGTCGGTAAGACCGAACTGGCTAAAACTGTCTCAAAGCTGATATTTGGTGGCGCGACTCTGATCCGTATTGACTGTTCAGAATATTCTCAACCGCATGAGTACGCGAAGCTGATTGGGGCGCCCCCTGGGTATATCGGGTTTAACGAGGGTGGCTACCTGACCGAAGCTGTAAAGAAGAACCCTATGTCGGTCGTGCTTTTTGATGAGATAGAGAAGGCGCACCCAAAAGTACATAATATTTTATTGCAGATACTTGATGATGGTCTCTTGACCGACAATAAAAATAATAAGATATCTTTCAGCGATACGATGATTATCATGACCAGCAACGTTGGCGCGCGCGAGATTGAGGCGCTGAAAAGTAAGATCGGGTTCAACAAAAATGAGTGTGATGACAAGTGCGTGATAGATAATGAGATCAATCGGGCGCTGGAGAAATCATTTAAGCCAGAGTTTTTAAATCGCGTTGATGAGATAATCGTGTTTGATCAACTCAGTTGGGATGAGAACCTTAAAATTGTCGATATTCTCTTGAAAGAGTTTTCGGCTAATGTTAAAAGGGTGGGTTTTCAGATCAAGTTCCCAAAACGTGTGAAGGCGTTTCTAGTCGATAAGGGGACCAACATCAAGTATGGTGCGAGACCGCTTAGACGGGCGATAAAGAAATATGTCCAGACACCGCTGTCTGAACATATCCTTTCAGGGAAGTTTTTAGGGGCGAAGAGTATAAAAACTTCTATTAAAAAGAACCAGATCGTTTTTAACTCTTTTTGTAAATAGATTGCCGCTGTCTGAACTCTAACACTATAGGACAACCGATGAACTTCACCTCTTTACGTATCTGGTTTAAGATGTACCTCTGGTAAGAAAAGTGTATCAACTTCGGGAACTTAGCGAATATAACGAAGTGCGGCGGCTTTGTGTCGACCTGAGTCATGTAGTAGAGCCTCACAGCTTTCCCTTTAACTACCGGTGGTGAGTGTTTTATTAGGAGCCGCTCTAATATATTGTTGACCTTAGATGTCGGCACACGCTTATTGTATTCCTCAAAAATCGTATCAGCTATGCGGAGTATTTTGTCAACCCGCTGTTTTTTTGGAACCGATGTCGATATAACCGGAGCGTACTGGAGATACTTCAACTTAATGTACACATTGTTAAGGAAATCTTTGAATAGAAATCCCTCCTTGTCAACCAGATCCCACTTATTGACGATTATCATGCAGGCTTTTCCCATATCATTGGCATAGCCTGCTATTTTTGTATCCTGCTCCACGACTCCTTCGACTGCGTCCACCACCAGAACGACGATATCGCAACGGCGTATAGACTTGAGCGCTGACTGAACGCTATATTCTTCCACGCCTCTTTTTACTTTGCTTTTACCCCTGATTCCGGCAGTATCGACGAGAAGATATCTCTTGTCATCCTTGACCAGCAGTGTATCCACCGAGTCGCGCGTAGTTCCCGGAGCGTTATTGACGATCACCCGGTCTTCATTCAGGAGGTAGTTGATTATTGATGACTTACCAACATTTGGTCTTCCGATGATCGCGATTTTGATTAGGTCGTCATTTTCTTCAGTTGGAGCTTCAACCTTCGGTATAGCCTCAAGAACATCTGTCATGAGGGTAGATATGCCCCGCTTATGCGCCGCGGAAATAGTGTAGAATTTTTCCGCGCCAAGCCTGTAAAAATCGGCGACATTCTCCTCTTGAGCCTCTCCGTCGATTTTGTTCACCACGTAAAAAAGAGGTTTGTCTACATTCCTGAGGCTGTCATTGATTTCAATGTCGAGCGTAGATAGACCGCTCTTTCCGTCAAGCACGAATATCAGCGCGTCAGCTTCATTTATTGCGGTAACGATCTGCTGTTTGACAATATTGAGAATGTTATCTTCATCCTCGTGCGTATCATAACCACCGGTATCGATGACGATAAACTCGTGGTCATCCCACTGCGTTTTTCCATAAAGCCTGTCACGTGTCACTCCAGGTTTGTTCTGAACGATTGCTTTTTGTCTTTTGACAAGTCGGTTAAAAAGAGTCGACTTGCCAACATTTGGTCTTCCAATAATTGCTATTTTAGGTATCATAAGTATCCGAATTTTTTCATCCTGTATCGTAATGTGTCTCTGGTTAAATGCAATAGCTTCGCGGCCTTAGTCTGGTTGTTGCTAGCCATGTCAAGTGCTTGCTTTATGAGGTCTCGTTCGACCTCCTCAATTGAAATACCCTCTGGGGGTATCGTAAGTTTATATCCGTCCGCCGTGTCCTTGTTGTCGACAAAGCTAATATCCATCCCTTTTATGGGGCTACATTGAACAGAGATGTAGTTAGAGCTGTCAAGAATGATTGCCCGTTCTACAACGTTCTTCAACTCCCGGATATTCCCCGGCCAAAAATATGATTTCAACTCTTCGAGTGCGGCCTTGTTGAAGCCTTTAATATTGCGGTTAAACTCGTTTGCGAAGGAACTCAGGAAAAAATTAGCTAAGGGTATTACATCCTCTTTCCTTTCGCGTAGTGATGGCAGTTTTATAGGTATGACGCTCAATCTGAAGTAGAGGTCTTCCCTGAAAGCTTTTTCCTTCATCGCCTGAATCAAGTCTCTGTTCGATGACGCTATTATCCTTACATTTACTTCTATATCGCGACCGCCACCTATCCGCTTGAACTTCCTGTCCTCTAAAAAACGTAATAGTTTTGCCTGAAGCGCGATCTGCATGTCCCCGATCTCGTCTAGGAACAATGTACCGCCATCAGCCAGCTCGAACAGTCCTTTTTTCAACACCTTAGCATCAGTAAAGGAGCCTTTTTCGTGCCCCATCAGCTCGCTCTCTAAAAGATCGCTTGGAAGGGCGGTACAGTTTATCGGCATGAACGGTTTATTGCGTCGCTTACTCTCATAGTGTATCGCTTGCGCCAGCAGATCCTTTCCGGTACCGGACTCACCCTGTAGGAGTACAGTTGTGGAATCGCTTTTCACAATCTTTTTTGCGATGTCGATTACATTTTTTATAGCCGCGCTAGTACCGATTATCCTGTGGAAACCATATCTTTCAGATTGTTGCGTATGAATATATTGTAGTTCTCTTTCGAGTCTGATATTTTCAAGCGCCTTACTGACGATGAGTTTGACTTCTTCGAGGTTAAACGGTTTATTGATGTAGTGGTACGCCCCGAGCTTCATAGCGTTGACCGCGGTATCCACTTCGCTCGCTGCGGTGATCATGATGACATTGATACTACTGTCATACTTTTTTATCTCCTCGAGCACCTGAATTCCATCGATCCCAGGCATGTGAACGTCTAAAAGAACAAGGTCAGGTCTATCCTTCCCCTTGATCATCTTTAAGGCCGCTTCGCCATTTTCCGCGGTGATAACATCGTAGTTTTCTTCCGTGAGGTTTTCCTGAAGTGACCACCGGATCAAATATTCATCATCTACGATTAAAATCTTTTCATTTCGCATATAAAATCCCTCAAATTAAGAGTATCGTTTTGGTAAATATACCTTAAACTCTGTTCCTACGCCTTCTTCACTTTCAACTAATATCTTGCCCTTGTGCTCTTCAATGATCTTTTGTGATATCGATAGCCCGAGCCCGGTGCCTTTCTCCTTAGTTGTAAAGAATGGCTTGAATATCCTTTGTAGTATATCCTCTGGAATACCAAGCCCTGTATCTTTGAATGAAGTGACAACATATATTCCTGGGTCAAGTACGTCAGATTCATCACTGATTTTATGTGAGCTGGTATCAATTGTCAGCGTTCCACCCTCAGGCATGGCATGTATCGAGTTTAACGCGATATTTAAGAAAACCTGTTGAACCTGTTCGGGATCCATAAGAACACGAGGTACTTCTTCATTCAAATTCTTGCAAATATTAATATTAGCCTGGGTTGCCTGAGGATCTACAAAGAACAATACTTTTTCAATTTCGTTGTTAACACTGCTTACAACCAACTCAGGTTTAGCTTTGCGAGAAAATGTTAACAAATCCTTTATAATCTTGTCAAGCCTATTAATAAGTTTAAGCATCTCTTCAGTAATAACCTTCTTCTTATCATTATCGGGAAACTCTTTTGATAGTATTTGAGTAGCTCCTGCAAGACCTGCCAATGGATTCTTTATCTCGTGAGCTATTCCTGCTGCCATCTCCCCGACAGTCGCAAGTCTCCCTACTCGGACAAGTTGCTCTTGATGGTATTTTTCAATATCCTTATTCGCTTTTTCAAGTTTCATAAGCATCGAATTAAAATGCCCGCCTAAAACTCCAAGTTCATCTTTTGTTTTTATATCTACTCTTGCAGAGAGGTCACCCCGCTCAGCGTTGGTCATAGTCTTAATAAGTTTTTTGATAGGCTTTCTTACTAATAGAGCCAGCAGAATGCTGAGCACAACAGTAAAAACAGCTAAAGTGACAACAGCAGTATAAAATCCAAACTGTTGATTTCGAGAGATGTTTTCTTCGGCTATCTTCATTGATATACAGAGGTTGATGGAGGCAATGACAGTTTTTTCAGAACCATGACACTCGTGACAACGTTTTTGGTTATAAATATCCTCAATGAGACAAAATGATCGGAACTCAGTGTCAATCATATCATTTGCGTATGGGGCGGAGCGTTCATCTGTACCTTTGTTAGATATCTCAGATGCCTGAGTGTCAAGCATATCCAGGCTCTTACCAATCTCCTTGGGCATTGCTGAGTATTTGATGATACCATCTGGGTCAAATATCCTTGCTACTTCCACTCCGGGAATTCTTAGTGACTGTTCTACGACGTTTTGTACACCTCTTTCACAGTAACCGAGCATATCTATCTCAATATTTCTCTTAAGAGTCATCGCAAGGTACTTTGCTTGGCTTTTTGTGAAGTCAGAAGCGTCTTCTTCTAGCCTCTTTTGCATGAGTACAGTAAAAAAAGATAAAACTATAATGAAAACTATAAGAATAGTCAGATTGATTTTTATATAAAGAGATTTAATAAACATAGAGCTACCTTGAATTAATTTTATCGATTATATCATTATTATTAGCGCAATGAAACAAAATTATATTTTATATTTTATAACTTAATAAAATATCCTCTTCTTCCTCTAATGCGCTCAAAGGATGAGTCAAAGCGACGCTTGGACATTTTGTGCAGTCAAGACACCTGATGCAATCAACAGAATTTGGGTCTTCGTAGACCTTAATATCCATAGGACAAATATCTTCGCACTTGTTGCAGTGCGTGCAGCTTTTGCTGTCCCATGTGAGTTTGAAAAAACTGACTCGGTTAAATAGTGAGTAAATTGCTCCTAATGGGCATGACGTCTGACAAAAGGGTCTTTTAGATATAGCCGACATTGTAACAAAGAACATCAGTATCGCTATCTTTACCCAGAATATACCTTTTATCATGCCTCTTATATCCTTATTAATTGTAACCCATGGAATTCCACCGATCAAGGTACCCATTGGACATAACTTTGAAAACCAGTTTTCAGCCAAGTACAGAGGCAATACAAATACCAGTAGAATAAGAGTTATATATTTGATGTGCCGTAAAAAGGGAGGAATCCTAACCTTGTGAGACTTGATCTTGTATAGAATATCCTGCAAAAAACCAAACGGGCATAAGTACCCGCAACACATCCTACCAACAACCGCCGCGATGACACCAAGCAGACCGAGTGGATAGTACGGTAGATTCGCGAAAAACTCTTTAAAATTTTCGGGCTTGCCTCCAACTACCATAAAGTGTTGAATAGCTCCTAAAGGGCATGAAAATAATGCCGATGGACAAGCATAACAATTCAAGACCGGAACGCAGAATCCCTTTGCCCCTCCTTGATAAACTGATTTTGAGATGAAACCTTTTAAAGAAGAGTCTATAAGCAAGACTGATGATAACTGATAAAGCCTTCTATTATGTTCCATACGCAAAGATATCAAAAAAACATCAAAAATGAACCATAATATGATTATTATGTAAAATATTATAGGATAGTTTATTTCACCAAGAGTGACAAAATCCATTCCAAAGAAAGATACATTCATTGCTGCGTCAGCGGATTCCGCTATTGAGAGAGCTACTTTAGCTGTGGCGGACTCAATGTAACTAATACCTATAAAAGCATAGAAAATGGTAACAAATAGCCCCGCGATTCCAGAGGCTGTTGTGCTGAACTTAGCGATATAAATAAGCGTCAGTACTACTGTAAGTGTAAGAAGTAGAGCTTCAAGATAGAATACGCTAATCTTATCAAAGTAGTACAATGCGAAAAAAACAACGCTAAAAGATGAGTATAAAAGCGCTGACCTTTTACTAATCGAACGTACGACTAAGAATATTATAAAGCAAACAATGCTTAATATAACAGTGTCAGAAAACAAAAAATGTTCCCCTTACTTTAATAGATAATAAAATGGCTCAACTATTGTGCTTCAAGACCGTGGAGTTACCCGACTCCAATACAAGAAAGTCACAATAGGTTGCCGTTAAACTTTGTTTCTTCTACTTCATTTTTATAAATTCCAAAACTCAACGCGGCAATAAAAGCTAGTAGAACTACAAAAGTTAAGATTTTTCTAATATTCATACCTTACCCCTTACGCATGAATTAAAACAATGATCATTCTTTTTCGTGTTGCAACATAGATAAAGAGTATTTCTTAATCAAAATCCTGAAAGCCTCTTTAAAACTGCTGAGAGCAAGCTCATTCTCACCAGAGTCTTTATAGGTCAAACCTTTCAGATAGTGTACCTCTGGCTGGTTTGGATTTAACTCAAGAGATAAGTTAAAACTTTCAATAGCTTTATCTTTTTCATTAGTGTTTTTAAGGAGTATTCCCATCGCGCTGATAGCCGGAGTAAAGTTAGGCTCAATTTCTAACGCTTTATTCAAGTGCTCTTCAGCTTCTGCTGTATTCTTTTCATCAATAAGTACCAGTGCGATACCTGAAAGTGCTGGAAGGTTATCAGGGTTCATGTTAATCGCTTTAAGGTAAGTCTCATTTGCCAACTTTAAGTAGTTGGCCTTTTTCGACTTACTTTTTTGACTTTTAGCCTTGCTGTAGTAAACATCGCCCAACAGCACATAAGGCATATCAAACTTTGGATCTATCTCTATCGCGTTTTTAAACTCTCGAATAGATTTATCAGCCATTCCCCTCGCGATTAGTTTTTTACCCATACCATATCGCAGAAGGGCCTTCTTGATTGGTTTATATTTTTTAACTTTCTCTGTTAGTGTAAGTTCCTCTGGCGGTTCTTTTATGCCAAGAGCATACTCAACATTATCTGTTATGTCAGCAAAAGCAAAAGTCGCGTAGCTGGCGTAATCCTTAATCAACTCGCCATTACTGTTAATAATGGCGGTGGATGGTATCGCGACTACTCCATAATTGGTAAAGGTTGATAGACCGTTATCAAGCACAACTTTATACTTGACCCCGTTTTCTTCCACCACATTTTTTATTTTAGCTATATCTTCATCTGAAATATCTTCATTTTCGACATTCACTGCAATAATTTCTATGTTTTTCTCATTGTACTTATCAGAAAGCTCCTGAAGTTCCTTCAGCTCTCTAATAGAGCGAGGGCTCCAAGTAGCCCAAAATACAAGGAGTACTACTTCATTTTTAGCATAGACCTTTTCTAAAGAAACTTCATTTCCATCAAGGTCCTTTAAAATAACATTCGGTGCAGTAGCGCCAACAGAAACATTTTTGAAGGCAGCAACAGATACTTGAGTCAAAAGTATTATTCCTACAAGAGAAATCAATACAAAGTTAATCAAAGCTGCTTTTTTTCGCATCGTAAATCCTTTCAAGTGACTGTTAAAAATTATTTTACATGAAATTCTTTATCAGAACTATGCGGATCATGACACTCCACACATTCTTTATTATCGCTACTTGGATGAGAAGACATCAAATCACTGTGACAGCCGCTACAAAGATTTTTTTTGTCCATCCGCAAAAACATTGTAACATCAGAACCATGTGGTAGATGACAAACAACACAGATACCCATATTTACAGGACCATGAACGAATTTTTTATCATCATTATGGTCATGGCATTCAAAGCACACCGGTGCCGCTGGCTGGATCGCATAACCATTTTTTTCCGGTGACGCATGACATGAACTGCAATCCAGAACCTCATCGCTGTCAGGGTGGTAAGAAAAGCCGGAACTTGCGTTAACCTTAAGGTTGAGCTCTACACTAGAGCCATCACTTGCCGATACCGTTACCTTGTTGTCATCGTTTTTTAATTGCACTTTAGCAAAAAAACCGCCGTTGACAACGTTAGCTTTTACTGGCTCATTTGATACACCTTTTACTTCTACACTTTTTACGTCACTGGATACTTTGCCTATGATAATAATATCTTTAGACTTGACATTTTCACCGTCGATCGGAGCCAATACCTTCAACTCTCCGGCAATGGCAAACGAAAAGATCACCAAGATTAGTAATGATTGAGTTATAAATAATTTCATACTTCTTTTAAACATCTAACAAAAATCCTCCTAAAATAATTATTAACGTCCTCTCTTAGATTTCGAGAGTAGTTTTTCGACTGCCTTTTTATAATTCTTGACAGCACCTTTTAAATTTTCTTTTCTTTCTTCAATAAAACCAAGCCAGTAGTATGCTTTCGCCGCGGCTATTGGATTTGGATTGATCATTGCTGCAATACTTAAGATCTTCTTTGCCTTATCAAGCTCTCCTTGCAAGGCGAATATGGCACCCATACCAATACTGGCGGATTTAGCGTAAGGGCTGTTCTTCTTTGCCAGCTCTTTTACTTTTTTGTATTCTTCCATCGCATCATCAAGTCGGGCTTTCTTTAATAAAGAATCCCCGAGCAACAGGTGAGCTTTTACGTTATCAGGGTCAAGCGCTACAACTTCTGTAAGAAGCACAAGTGATTCAGCTGGTTTACCGCGAGCTAAAAGTAGCTCAGCATGTCCCAGTTTTTTCAGCGCGGATTTTTCTTCTGAAGTACGCTCTTTTATAACAGTTCTTGTGTTAGTTTTTTTGTACTCCTCTTCTGTTATCTCTCCAAGGGCGACTTTGATCCTGCCTTCAACTTCGGAGTCGAATCCAGTCATGTGAGATGAGTACTCATATATAATGGTAGAGTCTTTTCCAACAAGTCCGGTAACAGGCATTACAAAAATGCCAAAGCTGTTATACATATCTTTTTTTTCATCAAGTAGAATTGGGAACTCAATATTGTTCTCGTCTCTAAACTTCTTAATATCTTCTAACATATCCATATTAGAGGTAATACCGACAAAAGCTATATCTTTGCCTTTAAAATTCTTCTGAATTGCGTTGATCGATTTTAAAGCGTTTTTAGATTTATCTTTATCTATTTGAAAGTAGCAGAATAGAAAGTACTTACCTTCAAAATCCTCATTTTTTACCTCGTTGCCATCTAAGTCCTTCAGTGCAAAAGAAGGAGCTTTATCGCCTACTTTGAGGTTTCTAAATGCAGAGCCTAAAATCGGCGGAGTAAGTATAAAAAGCAACATGGAAATAAACACTATCGAAAAAATCCAGAAGAAACGATCTTTTTTCATGTAGTGTGAATAGTACCCACTTGCTTTACGCATAATGCTATTATTGTTCATGTATTGCCTCCGATATATAACAAATCAGGTATGAGACTTAGTCTCATACCTGAAGTTGCAGTTAAACACTAATATGTTTCAGGGTTTACCCTGTCGTACACTTTTTTCTTGTGACAACCGACCACACAACTACCACCATTTTCAGTTTGAGTAAACTTGATAGGTAGTTTCCAAACACCACGTCCGGAACCGAATGGAACAGATGTTCTGATATGTTTTGGTTGTGAACCGGCATGTACTTCGTGACAAGCTTTACAGCTTCGACCTTTAGGGTCTTTATTAACATGCTTGAAGTGTAGGTTCATATCGCCATTTCTAAAGTTTGTAAGTTTTTCAGTAAATGGATCAAGCGCGATCTCTTTGTTGTGACAATCAAAGCACAGCGCGTAATTCTCAGTTTTGTAAGGCATATAGAACTTTGACGGGAAGAATTTCTTCAGTATCCGCGGGTTGTTAGTTCCATGTGGGTCATGACAGGCGTAACAGTCGTTCTGCTGAACAGGACCATGGATATAAAGCTCTGACTTGACTTTCTTGTCGATCTCTTTATGGCACGTGAAGCAGATATCTTTTGTCGGCGCTTTTAGCTGACGCGGGAAGTCTGAAGAGTGAGGAGTATGGCAGTTGGTACAGACACCTTCCTTCAACGCTCCGTGCATAAACTCAACTGTCTCGACCTGCTCTTTTTTATCTTTATGGCATGTATAGCATAGGTTCTTGCCGAATTTTTTAAGCATATATTTGTTTGCTGTTCCGTGAGCGTCATGACAGTTTGTGCAGCTTTGTTGAGCGGCTTTGTGAACATACTTCTTTGTAAATTCAGCCATTCTGTCAATGTGACACATGAAGCAAAGCTCATTACCTTTTTTTTCTAATAAGCTCGGATAGGTAGATGAGTGCGGGTTGTGGCAGATGTTACAGTCACCGGCTGCGACTGGACCATGAACAAACTGCTGATTTGTTTTATTATCCGCGTGACATGAAAAACATAGCTCTTTCGTAGTCCCCTTTTTTAACTGCATTGGGTAATCAGACTGGTGCGGGTCGTGACAGCCTTGACATTCACCAGTTGCGACAGGCTTATGTACATTTTCTTTTTGATCTTTTGGTTCATGGCAAAGATAACAAAGGTCTTTACCTTCTTGGGCGATTTTGAAATCGACGGTCTCTTCGTTTGGGTGCTTTTCTGTTGTAGCTTCGTGGCATATAGCGCAGGCACCAATACCAATAGGACCATGGACATACTCTTTCTCTCCATACTCCGCATGACATTCGTCAGTTTTACAAGTAGGCATATCATCCATGTCTTGTGCAAAGGCGTTATTAATTGCAAAGGATAACAAAACAACTAAAATACTAAAAAAGAAAGAGGCACTTCTTCCTAATTTTACTCCCATTTTACCCTCCTAAAAAGTTCATTAATAAATTCTATGTAAAATTTATGAATTGTTTCAAAAATACTAAAAGTGCAATACGAATCAATTGAAAGCCTACAAAAAAATGAAACACCAACTCCTTTCAAAAACATATGTGCAATCATAATAAAAACAATAACAAATACTTATGTGGATTTTACAGATATTTATTATTAATCAATAATTGATAAGCCACCCTCTAATAAGACAATAATCTTTAAAAGGATATCAGCTGCGATCTTAAATGTCAAGGAATTATAGTGGTTTTAAAGTTTTTTTAAAAAAAATAACACATTGAATAAATAGTGTAAGTCTTGAATTTTTATTTGTAATAAATTCAAGTGACTCAATATGTAGTGAACTGTAGAGTGTGCGATATGATTTTATGGGACTGTTAATGAGTTGGTACAGGAATTTGGAGATCAAAGTGTTTTTGATTGACACAGTTTTTTGAACACCCCCGATTCATCAAAGAGCGTTGTCAGTAGACAATATTGGACACTATAAAAGACCTGCTGCCCCCCTTCTGACATCATGTCCGAGGGGGGCAAGCAGTAGTAGGGAAAAATGGGTCAGCCTACTTCACGTCGATCGTGATCTGCTTCGGTTTTACTTCTTCTCTCTTCGCGAGCGTGACCTTCAAGACCCCTTTTTTAAACGACGCTTTGACTTTCCCCTGATCGACAGTCGTTGGTAGTGAGAAGCTTCTTGAGAAGGTACCGTAGAATCTTTCTATCCTGTGATAGTTATCTTTTTTCTCCTCATCCTCGAACTTCTTCTCACCTTTTATGTGAAGAATATTCTCCTCTATGTTAACATTTACATCCTTCTGCTCCATGCCTGGTAGCTCAATAGTTATCTCAACCTTATCACTGTCTTCTAAAACATCCACTAGCGGCTCAAAACCCCGGTCAAAAAGCCTGTCGCCACCTGACCTCCCGAGAGTGTCCTCAAAAAGTTTGTTCATAGTATCCTGAATCGATAGTAAGTCCCTTACTGGTGACCATTTAATGAGTGTCATGACATGTACCTCCTTGATTAGAATTTGTTTGCTCCACTTTCTAGCCCTATCTATTTAAAGGGGGATTTCCCCTTCGCTCCCTTTTACATGTACTTGCAATAATGTTTTTTGGGGAAATAATATTGTTTTGCCATTTGGCAACAGCCCCTAATAAAAAGATAATCATAATTTTATGAATGTCAAGAGGTGTGGAAATATTATATAAAACGTGCGAGCGGCAAAAAAAAATTTTGACATGTCGCAAGAATTAAGATACCTTTATGTTTACATTATCGTATTTATTTAACAATGAGAGTTTTTATGTCAAGATTTAAGGTAGTAATACATTTTTTATTTTTAGCACTATTCATTTTAGTATTAACGTATACATGTACCGTAAAAGCTGAAGTTGTAAATTCAATCAAAGCCCGCATTAACGGTCATATAATCACTTTTCGGGATGTTGAGATAGAAAAACGTATACGATCTAAGATGCCGGTAACGCCAAGTATCATTGTAACAGAGCCGCTGGTTTGGCAGATGGTAGATAACTATCTGTTATTATTAGAAAGCCAAAAAGCTCCCGGAAAAAACATTGAAGAAAAGGTCGAGAACAAATTAGAAGGTTTCAAGGGTCGGTTTAAGAGTGTAGCCACCTATGATGAGTTTCTCGCAGAGTTTGAACTCACAGAAGATGATTTATACCAAATTTTCAAAAAGAGAGTGTTGATCGAAGGTTTATTGAGAAACAAAAGAGGTATATGGGTAGACTTACTTAAAGGGGAAGCAAAAAAAAACCCTGAACTTACGGTTTCAATAAAAAAAAAGGGTTCTACTTTTGCAAAAAATATGATACTAAGTAGTTGTACCGAGGATGAATTATTTCAAATCAAGCTAGAGCGTACCAAGATAAAGTTGCGAGAGAAAGTAAAAATCTTTGTAAATAGTGGCTCTAGCGTTAACGAAAGGTGAAAAGAATCAATATGTTCGAACTAAGGATCAAGACAGAATTTTCCTCTGCGCATAATCTGAGAGGATACCAGGGGCAATGCGAGGCGCTTCATGGTCACAACTGGTACGTAGATGTACTAGTCAAATCACCGGTGCTAGACAGTATAGGGTTAGTTTTAGACTTCAAGGTATTAAAATCATATACGAATGAGATAATCGGCAAATTAGATCACGTTTATCTCAATGAACTCGACGAATTTAAGGCTGTAAACCCTTCTTCTGAAAATATAGCAAAATATATTTTTGAAAAACTTGAGCGAAAACTCACAAAACACAAAAAAGTAACGATTACTAAAGTAACTGTATTCGAGTCGTTAAGAGCGTCCGCGTCTTACTTTAATGAGGATCAACAATAATGTCTGAGATGGTTGATATACAGAATGAACGTGATACCAGGCAGATAGAAATAAACAAGGTAGGCGTAAAGAATATCAAGTGCCCACTGATCGTTATGGATAAAAAGAATGGTTCTCAGCATACTGTCGCCAGTATCAATATGTACGTAAACCTGCCGCACCACTTTAAGGGTACTCACATGAGCAGGTTTATTGAACTGCTCAATGAGTTTAAGCACGAAAAAATATCGCTGAAAAAGATCCAGGTGATATTGCAGGAGATGAAAGACAGACTTAACGCTGAGGCAGCTCATTTTGAGATAGAATTTCCATATTTTATTGAAAAAAAAGCGCCGGTATCCAAGGCCGCGGCTTTAATGGAATATACATGTGAGTTTATCGCTGAAAAAAGCGATAAAGAAAAGTTCAAGGTAACAGTAACTGTTCCAGTGACCACAGTATGCCCATGTTCTCGTGAGATAAGTGATAGAGGAGCACATAACCAGCGTTCTTTAGTCACCGTATCGGTACAGTTTAATAAGTTTATCTGGATAGAGGATATTATTGATATTGTTGAAAACGCCGCGAGTTGTGATCTGTTTTCACTTTTAAAACGCCCTGACGAAAAATTTGTAACCGAAAAAGCTTATGATAATCCTATGTTTGTTGAGGATATTGTACGTGAAGTCTCAACTGTATTATCAAAGGATGATAATATCACTTGGTTTACCGTTGAGTCAGAAAATTTTGAAAGTATACATAATCATAGCGCTTATGCATATATTGAGCGGTAAACACAATATGTTAACAGTTAACCCCAGGAGTTGATTTTTGGAAAGTAACTATTTCAAGAAGTGCCTTGTTTGTAGCGTTGAGAATAAAAAAAACGATATTAGATGCAAAAAGTGCTCTGGCAAGCTATCTGACATAGAACGGATTTTAGTTGACGCTAAGGAACTTAGAGAAAGCAAGCCGCGTGCTAAAAAAGCAATGATGCTTTCATTTGCCTCACCTGTGATCGTATTTCTTTTTGTCATCCTAATACTGAACCCTATCCTCAATGGTTTTGGGGTTGACTTGAGTGGTTTTGCCGCAAAAGCAACAAATGACTCCTATAGTGGTCTGCAAGGTGGTGCTGAGGACGATGAGTGGGACGATGAGGACGATGAGTGGGACGATGAGGACGATGAGTGGGACGATGAGGATGTCGCGGAAGAAGACGGCTCTTCTAATAAAGTTGTAGACTCAGCGGTAGAACCTGACTCTGACAATGACTCTGAAGTTGCCGCTGATGTGGTCACGACAGAAGATGACGACGACTGGGGCGACGAAGACGAAGATGACACTTCATTAGTAAACGCTTCTATAAATGACAAAAACTCCGGTCCATCAAAAGTATTTTCCATAATGGGCGCATTGATAATCGCTATGTTTTTTATCGGTGCAGGACACATCTACCTGAAACGATACATATCGGCGATTCTATACTCTATAATCACCCCCCTTTCTCTCGGGCTATTACGGCAGACTTATGTAGACGCAGATCTCGGAGTTAAGGAGATACTCCTTGATAATGAGGTGAATTTTGGGGTTATAGTTCTACTATTTACACACTTACTGCTATGGCTCCTGATTGCCTACGATGCCTCAAAAGGGAAATTTAAGTTAAAAAAAGCGCCTTGCCAAACCGCATGTCCGGCCGGGATAGACATACCTAACTACTTGACATTGATATCAGAGGGGCGCTATGACGAAGCCCATAACCTTATTAGAGAAAACAACCCGCTTCCGGCCGTAGTTGGCAGGGTTTACCCTCACCCATGCGAACACGCCTGCATAAGAGGAATAGATGGTGAGCCTATTGCCATAAACCCCCTAAAGCGATTCGTATCTGATTTTGAACGAGAAATCACCAAGTTAGAGCCTATACTTGAAGTATTACCTACAAAAAATGAAACTGTAGCTATCATTGGTGGCGGTCCTGCGGGGCTCTCTGCGGCATATTATTTAGCAAGGCTTGGGGTCAAATCAACTATATTTGAAAAATCTGAAGTAGCTGGAGGAATGCTAGCACTGGCAATTCCAAAATATCGTCTGCCTCGTGATGTCTTAAACTATGAGATAGATATAATTAAACAACTTGGTGTAACGATTAAAACAAACAGCCATGTCGGCACAGAAGAGTCTAACTTTAAAAAGCTTATTGAAAGTGGATTCGATGCTGTTCTCTTAGCGGTCGGAGTCCAACAGGGCCTCAAGCTAAGGGTTGAAGGTGAAGAAAGTATTGGCGTTTCTGATTGTCTTTCCTTTCTTGAAGAAGCTAATTTACATGAAAACAAGATACTCGGTACGAAGTCAGTTGTCATTGGTGGCGGTAACGCGGCGATCGATGCCGCGCGCACCTTGGTTCGCCTCGGCTCTGAGAACGTCACTCTACTTTATCGTAGAAGCCGCAAAGAGATGCCTGCGAACAAAATTGAGGTTAAGGCCGCAGAAGCAGAAGGTGTTATTATTGAGTTCCTCGCCGCTCCTAAAAGAATAATTGCTGAAGAAGGGAAAGTAAAAGAAATCGAATGCGTTAAGATGAGACTGGGGAATCCTGATTCCAGCGGTCGTCGTCGCCCGATACCGATTGAGGGGTCTGAATTTACAATACCAGTCGACACAGTGATTGCCGCAATTGGTCAGACTCTAAAGACAGACTTCTTGAACTATGACGAAAAATTGAATTTTACTCAGCGTAAAATGGTACGAGTGGACGACGTAACGATGATGACATCGATAGATAAGGTCTATTCCGCTGGAGATTGCACCAGTGGTCCGACAACAGTTATCAATGCAATCGCGTCTGGAAAAAAAGCAGCGCTTTCTATTTTTTATGATCTTTATAAGAATAAGATCACGTGGCCGGATTATAAAGATAATTACATTAAAAAATGTGAAATAATTGATATTGAGCGTGCTATTAAAAAGCTCCGCATAAAAATGCCCGCGCTTCTGGTAAAAGATCGCATAGGTTGCTTCAAAGAGGTCGAGAAAGGCTACTCTGAGGGAATGGCGTTAGAAGAGTCTTTAAGATGTATTAAGTGTCATCAGGAGTTGATTGAGTAACGCTCTCACTGATAAAGGGCATGTTGCCCAATACAATTTAGGGGGGGGATTCCCCCTACACTCCTGTTGGTCGCACCCCCTTTTTACGGGTACTTACAGCGACGAATTTTTCGAAAACAGGGAGAATTGTATGTTTGGCAACAGTCCCTTCAAAGAAGAGCGCCATTTGAGAAACCGTTTTGTGCCAGCCCCTCACCGGCATCGTCCATTTTGCGCTCACTTGGCTGATCCCGAGGTAAAACACCTTCAACAGTGCCTTTCGTCTTCGTCAGCTTCCGAAAAGCGCTACTGGCTCTGCAAAATCCATCTAACCAGGTAACTAGTCGTCCCTGAAAAACTCATAACATATTGAATTATTTACTATTATTCTGTATTTATATGTGCTATAATCACCAGAAAGTTGTCAAATACTCATGAAAGCTGGTGAATTATGAAGCCAAAAAAAATAAAATATAGCGGTC
>JAJRXV010000278.1 GCA_024276115.1 Deltaproteobacteria bacterium | reverse complement strand
TGCAGGAGTTTGATAAGACCGAACTATATGACGAGGAATAGTTGAATTTAATTAATTACTTTTCGAAAAGAAAAAAAATCGTCGATGACGCATTGGACAAGCTGCTCACCTCTGACAAAAAAGATAAAGCTCAGAGCTGTAACAGTGACTCAGCGCTAAACAGCAGAACATTGTATGAGGCGGTGAGGTATAGTGTTTTCGCCGGTGGTAAGAGAATACGCCCGATTTTGATGATGGCCGCGTGTGAGGCTGTCGCCGGAGAGCTTGGGGACGTTTTAGTGCCAGCATGCGCGATTGAGATGATTCACACATATTCGCTTATCCACGATGACCTGCCGGCTATGGATGACGACGCCCTGCGACGAGGTAAACCGACTTGCCATAAGGCTTATGGGGAGGCGACAGCGATCCTCGCCGGGGACGCTCTCCTCACTGAGGCGTTTGCTGTAGTCTCTTCCGAAGAGTTTGTAAAAAAAGTTAAGCCCGAAATAGCAATCAGCGTGGTAAGGGGTATCGCTACCGCGGCGGGGTACAAAGGCATGGTGCTCGGGCAGATGATCGACATGGAGATGCAGGGCGGCGATATAGATTTCGCGCGGCTTGAGTACTTGCACATACATAAGACCGGGGCGCTTTTGCTTGCCTGTGTCAAGGTAGGCGCTACAATCGGCGGCGCGACAAAAGGCCAACTGTGTCAGCTCATTAAATATGGTGAGTGTATAGGTCTTGCTTTTCAAATAGCGGATGATATATTAGATGTTGTAGGCGATTCTAAGGTGATTGGTAAGGAGGCCGGTATGGATAGTAAGCATGGCAAAATCACTTACCCGAAAGTCGTCGGGCTTCATGAGGCGAAAAATATCGCTGAGGGGTTAATAAGCTCAGCTTTGGAGTCGATAAAAGATTTTGGTAAAGAGGCTGATCCATTAAGACGCATCGCGCGCTTTATAATCGAGAGGGAAAAATAACTTATGCCAGAAAGCTATTTAAGTAAAATCAACAGCCCTGCTGACTTGCGGGAGCTTGATAAAGATAATCTGCCGTACTTGGCCGAAGAGATTCGGGAGTTTCTTGTAAGCTCGGTCTCAAAGACCGGTGGACATCTCGCCCCGAGCCTCGGTGTTGTTGAACTGACTATTATACTTCACTATCTGTTCGACACTCCTAAGGATAAGATAGTCTGGGATGTCGGGCATCAGGCGTATGCTCATAAGGTACTTACCGGTCGCAAGGATAAGTTCCACACGCTACGGCAGGAGAAGGGGCTTTCTGGGTTCCCGAAAAGAGAAGAGAGTGAGTACGACAGCTTTGACACCGGACACAGCTCAACATCGATATCCGCCGCGCTTGGTATGGTTGAGGCGCGTGACCTGCTAGGTGAAGACTACAATGTCATCGCCGTGATCGGTGATGGCGCGTTGACTGGTGGTCTCGCTTTTGAGGGGCTCAACAACGCCGGACATCTCGACAAGGATATAATTGTCGTGTTGAATGATAATGAGATGTCGATCTCGCCTAACGTAGGGGCTATGTCGTCATATTTGAGCCGGATAATGACCGGGCAAGTGTACCAGAAGCTCAGGGAGGAGACAAAGAGTGTTTTGAAAGTTCTCCCCGAGCCCTTTGGTCGTATAGTCAAGAAGACCGAAGAAGCGTTTAAAGGGATCATGTCACCCGGGATGCTTTTTGAGGAGCTCGGATTCACTTATTCCGGTCCGATAATGGGGCATGATTTTAAGTCCCTCATCGAGACCTTTAAGAACATAAAAGATATGCGGGGGCCACGCCTGATACATGTCGTCACCTCGAAAGGTAAGGGGTATGAACCGGCGGAAAAGAACCCGGCGATGTTCCACGGCATAGGTCCATTTGATATAAGTACCGGTGAGCCGATAAAAAAGAAGGGCGCTAAGCCTTCTTATACAAAAATATTTTCAGATACCATAGTCGAGCTCGCGAAGGAAGATGATAAGGTTATATGTATCACCGCGGCGATGCCTGCCGGTACCGGATTGAGCAAGTTCGCAGAGGAATTCCCAGAGCGTTTTTACGATGTTGGTATTGCTGAACAACACGCTGTGACATTCGCGGCAGGTCTTGCGACTGGCGGTTTTACTCCGGTGGTCGCGCTATACTCGACGTTCGCGCAGAGGGCGTATGATCAGATTCTGCATGATGTTTGTTTGCAGAACCTAAATGTTGTGCTTTGCCTTGACCGGGGAGGGTTGGTCGGCGCTGACGGACCGACGCATCACGGAGTTTTTGACTACTCATTTTTGCGGAACATCCCGGATATTGTCATTATGGCGCCTAAGGATGAGAATGAGCTGAGAAGGATGCTCAAAACCGCTGTCGGCTACAAAAAAGGCGCGATAGCTCTTAGGTATCCGCGTGGAGAGGGGTATGGCGTTAAACTAGATGATACCTTAGAGCCACTTAAAATCGGCGAGGCGGAACTGATCCGCGAAGGCGACGACGTGCTGCTGATACCGATTGGAGCGTCAGTTATTCCGGCGATGGAAGCGGCTAAGAAGCTTGAGGCAGATGGGATAAACGCATCAGTTATCAACGCGAGGTTTGTTAAACCGCTCGACTCAAAACTTATATTGAAGCACCTAAAAAAAGTGAAAAAAGTCGTGACAATTGAAGAGAACGCGCTGATGGGCGGGTTTGGTAGCGCACTGCTCGAGATGTTTGAGGAGCACTCGCTTTATAATATACATACATTGCGTATAGGTATTCCAGACAGCTTTATTGAGCATGGTAGCCAGACTTATTTGCGGAAAAAATGTAAGCTGGACGCGCACTCTATCCGAACACGTGTGAAAGAGTTTCTAGGAAAATGACAGCGGAAACTTTGAAAAAAAAGCCTGCGAAAGTGCGGCTTGATACTCTTTTGACCGATCGGGGGATTGTTCCGAGCAGAAAGATAGCGCAGTCGGTCATAATTGCCGGAAAAGTTATTGTCGGTGATAAAATGATCGATAAAGCTGGTACAAAGGTAAGTGAAGATTGTACTGTTAAATTAAAGGGTGTGGTGACGCCGGAGTTCGTCAGCCGTGGCGGCAAGAAAATGCAGGGTGCGTTAGATGCGTTTTCGCTTGACGTAAACGGTCTTGTCGCGCTTGACGCGGGGGCGTCCACAGGTGGCTTTACCGATTGTCTGCTGAAAAATGGAGTGCAAAGAATTTACGCTGTCGATGTCGGTTACGGTCAGCTCGCGTACAAGTTGCAAGTAGACGAAAGGGTGATTATTATTGATAAAACGAACATCAGGTACTTAGAGAGAGATAGGATTCCCGAGGAAGTCGATCTCGCTGTAATGGACCTTTCATTCATTTCTATAAAAAAAGTATTGAAAAATGTGATGAATTTTGTTAAAAGTAGTGGCAGTGTCATCGCTCTTATCAAACCGCAGTTTGAGGTAGGTAAAGAGAACGTCGGAAAAGGTGGGATTATAAAGGATCCGGCTGAGCATGACAGGGTTATTGAGGATATAAAAAAATATTGTGAAAACAATGGTTTGACCGTTTGTGGCGTTGTCGCGTCACCAATAACCGGAACTAAAGGGAATAAGGAATTTCTTATTTACCTAAAAAAATAAGGAGTTTTAATGGCTCTCATTAATTACGCTGTCAGAGAGATCAGCGCGAAAATAGTCTATTATGGACCCGGACTCTCTGGAAAAACTACAAATATAAAGTACATTCACTCAAGGGTGCAGCCTGAAAGTCGTGGTAAGCTTGTTTCTCTTGCTACCGAGACTGACAGGACACTGTTTTTTGATTTTTTCCCTATAGAGTTTGGAAAGGTAGGCGGTTTTAATATCCGTTTCCATTTTTATACTGTTCCGGGGCAGGTGTTTTACAACACTACGCGAAAGCTAGTGTTGAAAGGCGCTGACGGAGTAGTTTTTGTCGCGGATTCTCAGAAGGATATGGAAGATTCTAATATCGAGAGTCTTCTCAACTTAAAGGAAAACCTGTTAGAGATAGGTCTAAACCTTGACGAGATACCTTTTGTCATACAGTATAATAAGCGTGACCTTGATGAACTGATCCCGATAGAAAGTCTCCAAAAAGATTTAAACCCTAATGGTATACCGTACTTAGAGGCATCCGCTCTGACTGGTGATGGTGTTATGGAGACGATGAAGACTGTCTCAAAGATGGTACTCAAGAAGATCTCTAGGTCTAAGAGCTCAGGGATCAAAAAAGTGGAAAAAGAGATACCGAAAGAAGCGGTAATAAAGAAGGAAGAAGTGTTTGATATTCCGCCACCACCGCCACCACCACCAAATGTGGCGGCAGCGCAACAATCTTTTGAAGATTACGCGAAACCGCAGGCGGCAGTGGATCTCGGAGAGACACCGATTGAGGCTGTAAAAGTGACAGACGCGCAGTTGAAGGTGCAATCAGCCGCACCAAAAACAGGTACGAAAGGAATCACATTGAGTCAGGTAAGAATAAATTTAGATGAAGCAAACAGTAAATCTATTCAGAAGGAGATAGTTCTTCCGAGTAATATCTCTGATCTTGATAACTTATCCGTTTCCTTGCCGTTGGTATTGCAAGTGCATAAGGGAGCGAAAGCGGTAAAGTTGAAGGCTAATTTTACAATATCATATCTCGATAAAGATGATAACGTCTTAAACGCGCTACCAGCACCGAAGAAAAGAGGTTTCTTCAGCAGGTTGTTCGGTGGTTAGGCTAGATGTCTAATACACTTTATTTTATTGGTGCGGGTCCGGGTGCGGCAGATCTTATCACGCTCCGGGGGCTAAATGCGCTAAAACGTGCGAACGCGGTGTTCCTGCATGATAGTTTTCATACGTCTTTTGCGGAACTCATCAAAGGAAAGGAGCTTTATTCTCCTTTTGATTATCTTTTTGATGATATCACAAAGTTGATTGATGACCTCCTTAAAAAAGGTGATGTAGTTTTTTTAGTGCCGGGAGATTTCACTGTTTTCTCACCTTTCCAGGCTTTTGTCAGTCATTATAATGATGCCTGCGAGGTGATTCCGGGTGTTGGGGTTTTAAACGCCGCCTCATCACTACTCAAAAAAACTCTCGATTTGCCGCGGATCAGCAGTAGCATAATCATTACAAGCCCGCGAAGTATCTCTAAAACTGAGTTTACAAGGGAGTTGGGGCAACTCATCAGAAAAGACTCGACGCTCGTGCTGTTCATGAACAACATGCCAGGAGCTAAACTCAAAGAGGAGCTCATCAAGGAGTATCCACCAGAGACGCCTGTTGCCGTAATCCACAAAATCGCTATGCCTGGCGAAAAGGTCATAAAAACGACGATAGATAGGCTACCAGATGACATTGATGACGCAGAATATTTCAATATAGGGCGGGTTGAACCGTGCATGAGCCTGATTGTCGTCGGGGATGTAATCGACGCGACCGGTAGCCCCGAGTTTTGGGATTTTCGCAAAAAAAATATCTGGGACAAGCGTTACAGGTCTTAATAATTTTTATTATTTCCTTTTTAGACGTTTTACCGCCCGGTTAAAGCCTTTTTTCCCTGATGAGTACAGCGTAAAAAAACTCGCCGCCGCCGGTGAAAGCACTACCACATCGCCTTCCTCCGCCACTTTGTAAGCCAGCTCCACCGCGATTTGCAGTGATTCAACAGCCTCAAACGATTTTAGCCGCTCTGTTATCTTATCAGTTGCGCTACCTGGTAGGAATATCGCTTTTTTAACTCGGGAGTCGATCAATCCGCACAGCTCAGCGAACTCCATGTTCTTGTCAACACCGCCACCGATAAGTATAACAGGTGCGTCAAACGCTTTGATAGCGGCAATAGTAGCCGGTGGAGAGGTCGAGCTGATATCATTGTAGAACTTGATGCCAGAGACTTCCCGCACGAATTCAAGCCGGTTTTTTACGCCACCGAAACTCTTAAGAGCATTCGAGACAGCCAAAGGAGAGACCCCGGAGAGAAGCGCTGCCAGTGACGCCGCAAGCGCGTTCGAGATATTGTGCGATCCCTTTATACGTAGCTCATCCGCCGCTACGAGTGTTATCTCCTCGCCTGCGAGGTTCGTACAGAGATATCCGTTCTTGAGGCAGGCAGAAACTGTGGGGCTAGGGGCAACGCTATAAAAGAGCGGCTTCGCTTTTGTGACAGTCGCAAAAGCGCGGGCAATTTCATTATCAAAGTTGATTATAGCGTAATCGTTTTCAGTCTGAAATATGAATAGCTTTTTTTTGACATCTATGTAGGATTCAAATGAGCCATGCTCCTCAATATGGTCATGCGCGATATTTGTGACTACCGCTATGTGCGGGGAGGATTCTAGCGAGGTGAGTTGTCGGTTAGAGACCTCAAGAACAACCGCGTCATCTTGTTTTATGCTGTCTATTTGCTCGAGGATTTGCTTCGAGTAGCGGTCATTTCCGCTGAAATAAACGCGCCTCCCGGCTGTCTCGAAGATGTGCAGAATAAGGTTTGACGTGGTGGTTTTACCGTTAGTACCGGTTACACCGATGATTGGGGCGGGAATCATCTTAAAATAGAGCTCGGTAATAGTATAAAAGGGGATGCCGGCTTCTTTAGCGTCAAAGAGAGCAGGTCGGTTGAAATCGTAGTTGAACCAGTTTTGACCGACGAAAATCAAGTCCGCGGTCATTATATCATTGAGATAATCATTTTTAAAATTCTTTGTTGCCGGTATATCAAGAGTTTCTCGCAGGATCTTTTCGCGTTCATCTCTGTTGTGTGAAATGTGGCTTATGTCAAAAATATTTTTGAACTCGTCAGGGGTATTAAAGTCGTGCAGAGTGATGTTATCGCAACCGGATTTGAAGAGGTATCGGGCAATAGCGCTTGTTTCAGCGCCGCAAATGCCGACGATATGGATATTCTTCTCTTTAAGAGAATCAATAAAATCCATGATTATTTTTCTTCTTTAACGATGCGTCTCGCACCGGCAAAAGTGTAGTATTTAAAAAAGACGTCGATGCTTTCACAAATAACCATTTTTTCACGGAGGCACGCATGGATGATCATACGCTTCTCGTCAAAAAACGCAAGCCCGACGTGCATGATTTTGTTCCTGTTAGAGCGCGCGAATACGAGATCAGCGTTCTGGAGATCGTTTTTTGGTACTCTGATGCCGAGTTTCATCTGATCCAGAGAATGGCGTGGCAGGATCAGTCCGAACGCGCGCCTGAAAATCGTTTGCATAAGTGCCGAGCAGTCAATAGCCACCGCGCTTTTACCACCGTGCAAGTATCGCGCCTGATTTATATATGGGAATGACTCATCAATTAGCGACGCTATAGAGTTGACGGTTTTCACATCTCCCTTTCTCACAATATTCAGGTTGTCCCATGTCTCAGAAAGATCTTTCTTGAAAACATATATGTTGTTATCGTCAAGCCAACCGACAGTATTATCATCAAGCTGAACTAACGACCGGAAGTTTTTTTGAAGGATTATCTTAAAATAATTATCGTCAGGGGATATCTGAGTGGAGAGCTTTTCACCTTCAAAGTCGCTGGTGACGTTGACAATGAATTTTTCAGCCCTTCCCCAGCATTTAAGGTGGTGGAGAGATGATTGGGATGTAAGGACTCTGATATCATAATGAACATCCGCGCCTTCGATCTCACTCTTAACAGCTTTTTTTAGTAGTTCGAGCTGTTTCGCGGTTAGACAGTTACCACTCAACATTATCTGATTTTCCTGCTTCAGCTTTTTTAACGAAATATCAAAAATCACGCAGCCATATTTTTTAGTGAAACTCTTTTTCAGCTCTTTGATTATACTGTTCAACTTCTGTATCTTATCATTCATGTTATTTTTCTTCTTCTTCAAATATTTTTATTTTTTCTGGATCGAGGGAGATTATCTCGAGTTCAACTCCGCAGGTGTCGCACTCGATTATTTCTCCGATTTCCATATCGCCAAGTAACTTGACAAACTCACCACACTCTGGACATTTTGCCATAATTTATCCCCTTTTCGAAGTCATAAGTCAATCTTTCACGTAAGATTAACAATATCAAAAATAAAAAAATAATACAATAGAATTTTAGTTTTGTATTCTTAAGAGCTCTGTAAGACTTCTGCACGACCTGTTTTTATGGGCATGTTGCCCAATACAATCTAGGGGATTCCCCCTAAACTCCCGAGCATCGCGATGCTGGTCGCACCCTCGCCAGAGCGGCTCGTTCCTTTTTACAGGTACTGACAGTGACAGCTTTTTTGAAAATATGTAAATACTCTTGCCGTCGTCCCGAACTTGAGGCGCGCCTCAAGTTCGGGATCTGCCCGGATTTATTAGGATGACGGTTTTGGGGTTGTGCAGGCGCCTTAGTTGTGGTAATAATAATTTACATTTCAAATAAGAGATCTAATATTTGAAAAAGATGAGGTGAGTATTATGAAGTAAACTCAAAGGTTAAGCGTACTTATCGATTCCGAGTATGCCAGAGAATGTCGTATTTGCTACGTCGCTTTTTGCCTGTAATACAAATATACTTGATTTTGCCTGCATTACGGCACTATTCATCTGTCCCACCGCCTGCGCGAAATCAGTGTCGCCAATCCGTGAGCGCGCTTCAACCGTGTTCATAGCTGTTTTCATCAACACCTCGGATTTAGCTATATTCGCGTTCATTTTACCACCGAGTTCAGAGCGCATTGAGCTTACTTTCTCAATCGCGTCAGAAACTATCCGCGAGGAGAGCCCCGGATTTTCAACATTGATATTGCCAATTCCGAGATCAGTAACAAGGTCTGCTGGAAGAACAGTTTGGGCGTTAAACTCTGTAGAAGCGACGACTTCTGATATTCCTGCTGTCAACTGGTTTATTTCTCGCTGGATGATCGCTTTGTCCTCGCTGGTCAAAATACCGTTACCAGCTTGAACTGTAAGCTCGCTTATTTCCTGAAGTGACTCAGTTACCGCCGCATAAGCTCCGTCAGCGGTTTGGTCACGGTTGATTGCCATTGAGATGTTTTCTGCCTGCCTGGTGAGGTCGGTGATCTGCGCCTTCATCCGCTCAGAGATAACGAGAGCAGATGGGTCGACTGAAGCTTTTGTAAGTCTGGTGCCCGACGCCACCTGCTCTGCTACCTTGTTTACTTTACTAAGTGCTGAGTTGAGTTGGTTGATTCCTGAATACGCATTTAATATTTCACCTAGCTTCATGGTGCCCTCCGTAATTTCCATGAGTTAATATAAGTTTATCGCGTAAAATGAGCTTGTCAACCCTTTGAACAAAAAAATCACAAAGATTTTTAAGGAATAAAAAAAGGGCGCGGAATATGCGCCCTTAGATACAAGTTTAATTTAGGTTTAGTAGCAGTAAAGCGTTCCATAAGGACGTTTACTTTTCGGGAATACTTTTGAGAACTCTTCTTTCAAAATTTCATTGATATCGAGTTTGAAATCTTTACAATATTCTTTCAGGTAGCCTTTTAAAAGCTTCATGTCAGTTTTGTCAAGCTTATCGACGCCTACCTCTTTGCCGCAACGCTCCAAGTCGATCTTACCGCGGATATACATAACGCCGCCGTGCATCCCGGTACCGAGATAATCACCGACTATCGGCATCTCAGGTCGGACAGAGTCCATACCGAGCAGTATCAACACGCCGCCAGCCATATATTCTCCGAAAAAGTCACCAGCTTTACCACCAGCTATTATCACTGGAATCTTCTCTTTGTACGATTTCATGTGAATACCGACACGATAGCCGACATCCTGCTTGATGTGCATC
This sequence comes from Deltaproteobacteria bacterium, assembly GCA_024276115.1. GTDB lineage: Bacteria > Desulfobacterota > JAJRXV01 > JAJRXV01 > JAJRXV01 > JAJRXV01. The sequence goes on along the minus strand of JAJRXV010000278.1, from coordinate 4,586 downwards.
TTTCCGCCACGCATTCCATACCCGAGCACATCGCCCGCGAGACCGTGGATCACTATCTTACCAGCGTCCATAGTGTTACCGATAGTATCTTGCGCGTTGTTATGCACGATGAGGGTAGGGCCGTTCATCAGTGCCGCGAGATCTTGCCCCGGAACACCGTTTATCTCGATCTTTACATCACTTTTGATTCCTGTCGCGATGTAGTACTGTCCGCAGATGTTGTTTAGGGTTATATGCTTTTCGCCCTTAGCTATATATTCTTTTATTTGATCGTTAAGTTGCCTATAATAGACGCCTTTAGCATCGATTGTTACCATTTTTTATACTCCTTACACTTCTTCATCGAATTCTACGATTACCGGTTCACCAGCTACCGGCGCGAAAACCCTGTCGAGGTTAGGTTCGATTATCCTTATCGCCGATTCCTCACTTGACATGTAGACTCTGTCGCCTTTATATCCGACAACCAGCGGTCGAAGTTTTACGCGATCGTTTAGTCCTATAATGCCGTTGCTGTACGCGAACAGAATCGCGAATGGTCCATTTAAGAGGGCAGAGCCGTATACCATACGTAAAGCCTTATGTATCTTCTGCTCTCTGGTAGGCATCTTGTCAATATTCTTCCAGAATTCGCTCGACAACACTTTGCACGCGAGTTCTTTGGAGAGACCATGCTTTCTGACAAGCAGGTCTAATATATATGTGATGACCTCAGTATCGGTATAGAGTGTACACTTATAGCCGAACATCTCAAGGTAACGCTTGTTAATACCGTAAGAGGATACTTCACCGTTATGGACGATCGACCAGTCTAGTAGTGTGAACGGGTGCGCGCCGCCCCACCATCCCGGTGTATTTGTCGGGAATCGGTTATGCGCTGTCCAGATGTACCCCTTATATTCATCAAGTCGGAAAAACTCCGCGATATCCTCCGGGAAGCCAACGCCTTTGAATGCTCCCATGTTCTTACCGCTCGAGAAGACAAACGCGCCGCGAATCTTCTCGTTGATGTGCATAACAAGCCGCACAATAAAATCATCGTCATCAATAGACTTTATATCAAGTAGCTCTAAGTCTTCTGTTGATGGGTTCGGTTTGACGAAGTATCTCCGCAAGATAGGATGCGTCTTGATCTTTGGAGTGTTACGTACCTGTATCTTTTCATGATGCTCGATTTGGAGTTTTTTGTTCAGTAACTCTTCAGTATGAGTAAGAGCGTCCATATCATCATACATAATATGGAAAGCGTAATGATCCGGGAAGTCAGGATAAATACCGTAAGCCGCGAATCCGCCGCCAAGTCCGTTGCCCCTGTCATGCTGAAGCGCGATAGACTTGATGATCTCTTCACCGCTTACTCTTTTTTTGCTCTTATCGATGAATCCGGATAGACCGCAACCGGATATGTCCTTTTCGTAATGCATATTAATCCTCTTTATCTCGATACCCCGACAAACTCAGTGCGGGGAGGTTTATACAATTGCCTTGTTTACTGTTTTTAGTCTCTCAGCTCTAAATTCCTTAGTAAAGTGCGCGAAGCTGAAATCATCATCAAGTAACGCTCCGATATAATCGCTTACATCGATCGAGTCCTTCATCAGACCGGTGATGATACCCGCGCGGTCGATATTGGTGACGAAACAGCAACCGACCAGCACATTATCTTTAAGGATAATTCTCTTATGAATGTTATTTTTTATATCATTCTTTTCGATGACCTTATATTCCTCTTTGTTTGGCGCCTCTGTGAAGCCCATAGAAATAATCGGTACGTCACAGAAAGTGATCGAGTTCATCGGTAGTAGCTTCGTGAACGCCAGCTTTTTACCGGCCATATTAATACCGGCAACTTTACCCTGCACATAAGCGTTCGTCCATATCGGAAGTACACGCTTCTTACCGAGCACCATGTCGAAACCTTCAGCGACGTCACCAGCGGCGTAAATGCTCTTGTCGCTGGTCGTCATATAGTCATCGATCAGTATTCCTCTGTTTGTCTTGATATTGCTACTATCTAAAACATCAGTGTTAGGCATAACACCGATAGCGACGATAACAGCGTCACACTTGATAGACTTACCGCTCTTCAAGAGAGCTTTGACTATCTTGCCATCTTCTTTGATTATCTCATCGGCTGTATCACCGGTGATTATCTTAACGCCTTTTTGCTTGAACGCGTTTTGGATTATTTTGCTTGTCACGTTGTCAAACGCGGCGGACAATACCCTCGGCGCGAGCTCTAAGACTGTCACGTTGATTCCTGCTTTGATGAGCCCCTCAGCGGCTTTCAGACCGATAAGACCACCACCGACTATCACAACATCATGAATCTTTTCACTCAGCTTTTTCAGTTTGAGTGAATCATCGAGTGTAGTGAATGTCAGGATATCTTCTTTGTCAAGCCCTTTTATCGGTGGCAAAAACGGCTTTCCACCGGTAGCTACCAGAAGGTTTTCATACTTGATAACCTTGCGCGAGCCTGTAAGGTTCAACTTTTTCGCGGAAGTATCTATCGAACTGACCTCAGCGTCAAGCATTAGCTCGACACCGTTCTTGTCGTAGAATTCTTTCTTACGATAAGGCATCTTCTCCATCGTTATCTTCCCCGCGAGCAGGGATGAAATCGATGGGCGGGAGTACGCAAGGTACTTCTCCTTCGAGATGATGACGATCTTGCCGTTCTTATCGATTTTTCTTATGCCTGTAACCGCACCAACGGCGGCGGCGGAATTTCCTATTATCACATATTTCATAATTTATCTCTCTTCGTAAACTAATGCTCTATTTGGACATGCTGAAACGCATGACGGTCCTTCACGGTCTGTGCTGACACAAAGATCGCACTTGGTGGAAACTTTCCTTATCGGATCACGCTTGATGACGCCAAACGGGCACGCCATTATACATGACCAGCACGCGACGCATCGCTCAGTGTCGATGAGGACGATGCCATCATCTCCTACATCTATAGCGCCTGTAATACACGCTTCAACGCAGGATGGCTCCTCACAGTGCCGACAGTTAAGCGAGAAGGAAACATGCTCCTCCTGGTTTCGGTTAACACTGTTTCTTGGAACGATCTTCTCTTCTTTGTGCGCTTTTACAATGTTTCTGCTTTCTGAATGTTCTGTCGCGCAAGCTACTTCGCAAAGCCCGCAGCTCATACAGAATTCTTCTATTGGATATACTCTTTTCATTTAGCTTATGCCTCTATTTTTATAGATTCCAAATATCAGTATGATGTATTTATTCATTCTTAATTCATCATTTATAATTATTAACTCTTATTATTTACCGGCCGGTGCGATCCCAAGGATCTCTAGCTCAGTGTCAGAGAGTCCAACCCCACGCAGTCTAACACGTGAACCCCTCAAGCTTTCAAGAGCGTTGAGCCCCATACCACCGAGGATCTCTTTTATCTCAAGTCCCCAACCCCTTATCATGTTTGACAACTGCTCTTCCGCCAGCTCTGGGTTGACCCGCTTTGAGTATTCTGGATTGTTCGTCGCGATACCCCACGGACATTTACCGGTGAAGCACATTCTGCAAAGTGTACAACCTACAGCTATGAGAGTCGCGGTACCTATATACACAGCGTCCGCGCCGAGCGCTATAGCTTTTACTACGTCCGCGCTACTTCTTACGCCGCCACTGATGACGATAGATATCTGGTTTCTGATGCCCTCATCGCGTAAACGCTGATCAACAGCCGCGAGAGCCAATTCCGCCGGGATACCGACGTGGTTACGTGTTGGTAGCGGCGCGGCGCCAGTACCTCCCCGATAACCATCTATAGCCAATATGTCAGCTCCGGCTCTTACTATACCGCTTGCGATAGCGGCGGAGTTGTGAACCGCTGATATCTTGACTGACACAGGTTTTTCATAATTTGTCGCCTCTTTGAGCGCGAAGATAAGCTGTCGCAGATCCTCGATAGAATAAATATCATGATGCGGCGCCGGTGACAGCGCGTCGCTTCCTACCGGAATCATCCTTGTCTTTGATACTTCTTCGTTGACTTTTTCACCCGGGAGGTGTCCACCGATACCAGGCTTCGCGCCTTGACCGATCTTTATCTCTATAGCTCCGGCAACATTCAGGTACTCTTCGTTTGCACCGAAACGCCCGGACGCCACTTGTACGATAGTGTTGTCACCATAAGGATAAAGTGACTTGTGAAGACCACCCTCACCAGTGTTGTAATAGATACCCATCTTCTTTGATGCCCGCGCCATAGCGACATGAACATTGTAGTTGATAGCGCCATAAGACATCGCTGAGAAGAGAATAGGGTACTCAAGCTTTATCTGTGGAGTGAGCTGAGTTTTGAGCTCGATTTCACCTTTCTTGTTCTTGCCAAACTCAAGTTTGTCCGGCTTCCGTCCGAGATAGGTACGAAGCTCCATAGGCTCCCGAAGCGGATCTATAGATGGGTTAGTGACCTGAGACGCGTCGAGAAGTATTCTATCAAAATACGTCGGTTGCGCGCCTGACGGATTACCCATACCTACGAGGAGGATACCACCTGTTTTCGCCTGCTTGTATATGTTCTTCCGATGACCGGCAGACCAGTTAGCGTTTCCTTT
>JAJRXV010000019.1 GCA_024276115.1 Deltaproteobacteria bacterium | reverse complement strand
GGACAAAGCGGAAAAGGTGAAGATCGTCCCCATGGAGCATGTGGAACTTAAGATAAATAAGATGAAAAAAAGAAGCGGGAATGTCACCCTCTTTCTCTTTAATGATGAGGTCGTAACCGGTAAGATCAGCAAAAAACACGCCGACAGGTTTGAGGCATGGAAAACAGTGATGCCAGACTCTAGCGCTGTATAAAGGGGGTACGCCCAACGGGAGTGTAGGGGGGGAATCCCCCCCCCCTAAGGTGGATTGGGCAACATGCCCATTAAATAAATTAAATAGCAACTTGACTTTATTCATATTTGGGGTATCTTTTTGTTTAGGGTAAAAATAGATTAACCGTACAGAAAGGGCGACAATTTATGAAGAAGAATTCTATTGAAAAAAAACTCACGCTGATTATTTCCTCTTCGCTTATTATTCTAGCGACCATTCTGATTGTCATGGCTAATTACGTAAAAGATAACACTATCTTGGGAGTAGTCGCTCTCTTTTCAACGCTGACTATTATCGCGGTCGGAAATTTATATTTAAAAAAGATATTCATCAAGCCTATGGCCGACATGGTAGAGTACGTCACCGAGATCCGTAAGTCCGGTCAGATAGACCTGTCACACCTCGTACCCCTAAAATACAAAAAATGTTGGGAAGTTAAAGAGTGCAACAAAACTGATTGCCCCGGTTACAAAAGCAATAACCTCGCCTGCTGGTCTATCTCCGGGACGTTCTGCAATGGCATGGAGCAGGGGCACTGGACAGAAAAGCGGGAAAACTGCTCAAAGTGCGAAGTTTTTAAAAAGGCTATAGGTAATGAGATAGACGAGCTCGGGGACGGTTTTAACAGCTTGTTAGCAGAGATAAATGACGTTGTCGCCACGGTTTCGAGAGCATCGGCGGGAATAGCTTCCGCGGCACTTGAGATGGCATCCTCGATTGAGGAGATGTCGCTCTCCACGAAGGATATCGCTACAGGTGTCGAGGTCCAGGCGAGTGCGTCTGAAGAATCTTCTTCTTCTATGATCAATATGGATAGGTCGATCAGGGAGATCAGCGAAGGCACCACCAATCTGGATAAACTCGCGGAAGGGACAAAACAACAGGCTGATTTCGGTGGTAAGGCGCTTGAAAACATAATCACCAATATCGGTCAAATAGAGGGGGATTCCTCAAAAATCGCGGGCATCGTGTCGGTCATCGGGGAGATAGCGAGCCAGACAAACCTGCTCGCGCTCAACGCCGCGATCGAAGCCGCGAAAGCTGGTGAGGAGGGTAAAGGTTTCGCTGTCGTAGCAGAGGAGGTCAGAAAACTCGCGGAACGCAGCGCGGAGTCCGCCAAGGAGATAAGCAACCTCATCACCGGAAACACTCAAACGATCAAGAGCGGGGTAAAGCTCGCCGGTGAAGCCGGAAAATCGTTCGAGGGGATCATTACTGGAATAAACGATACGGCGAATTTTATCAAAGAAATATCAATACTAACAGAGAGGCAGTCAGTAACCTCAACTGAAGTGGCGAAAGCGATCGATGAGCTCGCCAGCACAAGTGAAAAAAACGCGGCTTCTGTCGAAGAACTCTCACACTCAACTGTCGAAATCGAGTCCGCCGCGAACGAGCTTTCCGGTATGGCCGAAAACCTTAAAGAGCTGGTGGAAAAATTCAAGCTTACTTAAGCTTGATCTAACGTTTCTTCTTCTGTCGGCTCAGGGATGCCCATCAAATATCGGTGCATCGCCGCCGCCGCGCCTTTCCCGGCTCCCATAGCGAGGATGACCGTTGCCGCTCCGGTGACGATATCACCACCGGCGAACACGCCTTCTTTGGATGTTATTCCGGTCGCCTCGTCAGCGTTGATCGTGCCCCACTTGCTAACCTCAAGATTCTCGGTAGTTTTCGGGATCAGCGGATTCGGCTTGTTACCGATCGCGACTATCACAGTGTCTACCGCGATTATTTCTTCTTCGCCCTCAATCGCCACCGGTCTGCGCCGCCCGGAATCATCGGGTTCGCCAAGCTCCATCTTCTGACAACGAAGCCCAGTCACCCAACCGTCATCATTACCGATCGCCTCAAGCGGTGACATAAGCAGCCTAAGCTGAACGCCCTCCTCTTCTGCATGGTGGATCTCCTCAGCACGCGCCGGCATCTGCTCTTTCGCGCGGCGGTACACAATATACGAGTTCTCCGCACCAAGCCGGAGCGCTGTTCTGGCGGAGTCCATAGCGACATTACCGCCACCGAGCACCGCGACATTTTTCCCTCTCACAACCGGAGTGTCATACTCCGGGAAAAGATACGCCTTCATCAAGTTAGAACGGGTCAGGTACTCATTCGCCGAATACACGCCATTCAGGTTTTCCCCCGGGATACCGAGGAACTTCGGAGCGCCGGCGCCAGTACCAACGAACAGTGCGTCGAACTCCTCAAGCAGCTCATCGACGGTTTTTATCATCCCGACGACATAATTCGTGACGATCTTAACGCCCATCCGAGCGATGTAATCGACCTCCGCCTGAACGATATCTTTTGGGAGGCGGAACTCAGGGATGCCGTACACCAACACGCCGCCAGTTTTGTGGAGCGCCTCAAAAATCGTGACATCATGACCGAGCTTCACTAAATCGCCCGCGCACGCGAGCCCCGCGGGACCCGAGCCGACAATCGCGATTTTTTTACCGGTTTTTGCAGCTATCGGTGGCAGGGGCGCCTCACCCCTCGACCGCTCATAATCCGCGCAGAAACGCTCTAAGCGACCGATCGCTACCGGCTCGCCCTTCTTCCCGACGACACATAGCTCTTCGCACTGCGTCTCCTGCGGGCAAACCCTGCCGCACACCGCCGGTAGTGAGTTATCTTCTTTAAGCGCCCTGACAGCCTCGTCAAAGTTATTCTCAGAGATCTCTTTAAGAAATCCCGGGATATTTATCGATACCGGACAGCCGTTTCGGCATGGTGACTTTTTGCATTGCAAGCACCTTGTCGCCTCTGCGATCGCCTGCTCATCACTGTAGCCGAACGGGACCTCCTCAAAATTCCCACTCCGTACTTTTGGGTCCTGCTCTGGCATTTTCTGCCGTGGTATTTTCATTCTATCTTTAGGCTTCATTACTTTTTCCCCTCACATCCGCAAGTATCGCAAGTATGTTTATGTTCCGCCTGGTACTTGTCGCGTGAGATCCTTTCCTCGTTGATATACATCCTCTGCCGCTTTCCGAGCTCGTCAAAATTTACTTTGTGACCGTCAAACTCCGGGCCATCAATACAGGCGAAGACCGTCTTTCCGTCCACTGTCGCGCGACACGCGCCGCACATACCGGTACCGTCAACCATGATCGGGTTGAGGCTGACCGTCGTCTTTATATTATAGCCCTTCGTCAGGTTGCATACCGCGCGCATCATCGGTAGTGGCCCTATCGCGAACACTTCGTCGATTTTTTCGCCACCCTCGATAAGCCGCGAAAGCGCGTCTGTCACAAAACCCTTCTGCCCGAAGCTACCGTCATCAGTGGTGACTATGAGCTGATCACTGATATCCGTAAGTTCATCCTGAAAAGTAAGCAGCTCCTTTGAACGGGCTCCAACTATCGAGATCACCTTGTTGCCGGTCTTATGTAATGTTTTCGCGATACAGTGGATCGGAGCCATGCCGATACCGCCACCGATACAGACTGTTGTCTCGTTCGTCGGCAACTCTGTCGGATGACCGAGCGGCCCGACAACGTCAAGCAGGCTGTCACCAGCTTTGAGCGTCCCCATCTCCTCTGAAGTCTTTCCGACCTCCTGGATGAGCAGTAGCAGTTCACCGTTTTTTTTATCAACGTCAGCTACGCTTATCGGTATCCGTTCGCCTTTTTCATGTAGCCGCAGGATGATAAACTGCCCTGCCTTGTGCTTCTTAACGATCTCAGGAGCCTCGATCCTAAACAGATGCACACCTGCTGAGAGGGTCTTTTTATCGGTTATTTTAAACAAGGCAACCTCCTAAATAGTAAAAAATATGAACATAAAACACAACTTTATTTTATAACGCTATTTTATTTCTTTGTCAAGCCATAAGAGTGAAAAAGGTGAATTTAGCGTTAATAATTCGGCGATAAAATAAATATGTGGTATTATCCCCCCCCCCCGTCATTCCCGAGGTTTTAATCGGAATCCAAGACTAAAATATATTGAGCAAAAGCGAAAAACTGAAGTTTAATGGTATGTTTGGAGTATGTCCCCCGATAGGAGACTAGTCTCACGCACTCGGGGATGACGCTTTGGGTGGCACTACCGACGTGGCGTGGCGGGGGAGGAACATTCGGGCTGGGTGATGTCGGATTCGTCGCCAGCTCCTTAATTCGACCTACCCGCTACATGAGGGGACTGTTGCCAAATAGAAAATTCTTCCTGTTTGCTAAAAAAACATCGCTGTAAGTACCTGTAAAAATGGGGTGCGACCAGCATCGCGATGCTCGGGAGTGTAGGGGGAAATCCCCCTAAATTGTATTGGGCAACATGCCCATGAGCCATAGGTATGTGGCGAAAAGGCGGACGAGCAGAAGGTTCACCCCTACGTGAACCGCGTCGTTATCACTAGTTTCTTTAACCTGTTTAAAGAAAAACCCTCTGTGTCCTGTGTGATTAAAAAAAACGGGGTAACTTGTAGTGTTTTTGTGGTTGACAACGACCATTTACTGTGTTACATATTAAATTGTTGTTGTGGTTTTTTCTGATTTTTATTACTAACTTCACAGGTTATAAAAGCGTTTTACTTAAGTTACAAACGCGAAGAGTTTCTGTTTTAATTGAAAAGGAGACTATATGAAGGAAAAGAGCGATAAGAACCCGGCTAAAAAAGTCGCGACAACCAAGAAGAGCGGCGCGAAGAAGGTAGTCGCGAAGAAGGCAGTTGCCAAAAAAGCCACGGCTAAAAAGGCGACCGCCCAAAAAACCGCTACTAAGAAAGTTGCCACAAAAAAAAGCGCGGCTAAAAAAACCACTGAAAAAAAGAATAAATTTGTCGAGAAGATCCTCGTCGCTATCGACGATACAGGCGCTTCGCTGAAAGCTATCAACTACCTCGCGCGGCTTGGTGAGGTTCTGAACTCCTGCGAAGTCACGTTGTATCACGGACAGCCTTCGATCCCACCGGATATGCTTGAGGACGGCGGCTCTGATGACCCTGAAATCATAAGGGCTCTAAATGATGAACGTGACGAAGAGATCGGCAAGTGGGAAGGCGAGCAAAAAGCCTTCACTAAGCGGATATTTGATGGCGCGAAGAAAGAACTGATTGATGGCGGTATCTTACCCGCGAACATCAAAACGCGGATATCATTCCGCTCTACAGATATCGGCAAAGATATTGTCGACTACGCTCAAAAGGGCGGATACACGACGATCGTCGTTGGTCGCCGCCGCCTCTCCTTTTTGCAGGAGCTGGCGCTCGGAAGCGTATCATATAGAGTCGTCAAGCTCGCGAAAAACTGCTCTGTATGGGTCGTGGAATAATGGTGCGGACAAGCACAAGCGACAAGTTGCTGAAACTTATCGCTGAAAAAGCTTTTAAGTACTCTGACGAGCCGACATTCAAACTGGCGTCAGGACGTCTGAGTAATTATTATATAAACTGTAAGATGGTAACGCTTGACCCGGTCGGACTCAACCTGATCGGTGAGGTGACTAACAAGATCCTGGCTGAAAAGTTCGGGCAGCTTAACATCACCGCTGTCGGTGGTCTGACTCTCGGGGCGGACCCGATATCTGTCGCGACATCGTTGATGAGCTACCAGGCGGGCACACCGCTAAAAGCTTTCGTGATCCGCAAGGAGGCGAAAAAACATGGGCTGATGAAGTGGGTGGAGGGAGATGTGTCGAGTGGTGAAAACGTCGTAATCACTGAAGATGTAATAACCACCGGGATGTCAACATTAAAGGCGATTGACCGCGCTAAAGAGGCGGGTCTCAATGTTGTCGGTGTTATAACGCTTGTCGATCGTGAGGAAGGCGGCGTAGAAAATATTAAAAAAGAACATGATGTTGAAGTATGCGCTATTGCTCTAAAGAGCGATCTGTTGAAGTATTATAGAGCAAAATAAATTTTTAGTGGGGTCTAAGGTATGGTGAAAAAGGGTAGGTTGCTGACTTTTGTTGTTATGCTTTTAACGCTTGCGTTTTTGGTTGTGTCGTGTGGTGATAAACCCGCGGATGATGCCAACATCAAGGAATTAGCGCAGGAACATTTCAAGGCGGGTAAACATTTTTACAAGGTTGGTAAGAAAGATAAGGCTATTAAAGAGTTTGATATGACGACCAGGCTTGATGCCACAATCAAAGAAGCTCATTACAACCTTGCGATTCTGTACAGAGAAAATGGTCAGTATACAGACGCCATAACCTCTTTTAAAGAGTTTAAGAGGCTTGTTGAAACGCTGCCAGAACATGAACTGAAAAAAGAGGAAGCTGTTCTGGAATACGTTGAAGGCGAGATTGAAAGATTAGAGGAAATGAATAAGTAGATGAAGTCTTTGAGGGTTCTCCTATTAGTTTTGTTGATGTCCGGCTATGCTCACGCTGACAATAAGATCAGTGCGGTAAAGCTATACAATGAAGGCGTTGAGCTGTATAATAATGAAGATTTTCGCAAATCAGAGAAAATCTTCAAGCTGGCTACCAAAGATGACAAGAACTACTTTAACGCTTACAACAACCTTGCCTGCGCGCTTCTTCAATTATCACGTAACAAAAGCGCGATAAGCAACCTGCAAAAAGCGTTGAAGATCAAGGAAGATGGTGACGTTTACTATAACCTTGTCTTGGCCGCGTTCAAGAAGGGGAGCTATACCGAATCAAAAAAATACATCAAGATAATACGAGATAAATACAATAATTATGATGATATAGACTTCTTTTCCGGTGTTATAGCTTTTAGAACATTTGATTTTGACGAAGCAATCAAAACGCTAAAAAAGTACCTCACAAAAAACAACGAATCGATTGACGCGAGGTTTATACTAGCACTCTCATACTTCAAAAATAATAATTTAGATAAAGCTATAACAAGCCTTAAAATATGTATCGGGCAGATACCTGAGAGCGCTTTGATGTATTATAATCTCGCGACAATATATGCCGCAAAGGGTGAGAATATAAAAGCTATAGAGAATTTTGACAAGGCTTTAAAGTATGATGGTAACTTTGCCGAGTGCTATTACAACCTCGGCGCCGCCTACCTGAAAACAGGTGAGTACAAAAAAAGTAAAGAGAGTTTCACAAAATATCTTGAGTTGAGACCAGACGCGTTTGACCAAAATGAAGTAAAAAAATACATTAAAACTTTAGAGTCCGCCTAGAACGTTTATCCCAACATATTCGTAGCGTTAAATACAGTTTCTATCAGTGCCGGAGCCATTGAATACAGTTGCTTCTCATCGATGCCAAGCACGTCTAAAGCCGTCGCGGAAAAATCATACGCCAATCCGTCAATACCGCTCGAAAACCCAAACATCGCGGAAAGCGCGTCAGCTATATGCACAACGTAAACCACCTTTGAACCCTCAGGCGCTTCTTCTGGTGCGTGATGGTATTTTATAGCGTTGATTATTTCTTCAGGGAGACCCCATTCCCTGGTCAACATTGCGCCGATCTCGGCATGAGTAAACCCGATCACCTCTTTTTCTATCTCGTCAAACGCTCTATCTTCCTTTTCGGCCTTTTTTGATATCTCCTCGACCTCTTCAGCCAGAAATTTATCCATGATGACCTTCCCGATATCGTGCATAAGGCCAGAGCTGTAGGCGATCTGAGCGTCACTGCAATTCGCCGCCTTCGCGATCTCTTTTGCCAGAGTCGCGCAAGTTACAGAATGCTCCCAAAGTTGACCGCTCTTCATCAGGTACCCATTACTCTCCCCGCCCATCATATCCGCTGAAAACCCGGCAAGCACCATATCAACCAGAGTCTGGTTTCCGAGGTAGACCACAGCATCGCTCAAAGAGGCTACCTTTTTGGGCAGCGCGTAATACGAGGAGTTGCACAATTTCAATACGTTGGCAGTTATGTTCTGGTCAAGCTCGATAACTTTTATCATTGACTTCGCGGATGTAGACGGGTCGTTTGCTATCCGCAGAATCTTGTTCACTACCGCTGGCATTGGTGGAAGCTTTTTTATGCTCTTGACAACTTCAGTTATATCCTTCATAGTTCTAACTCTCTAATCCCCGGACTTTTAATAATCACCTTCCCGGTATTTATGTCCATAATCACTGTCCTGCTACGTGTTCCGCCCACTGCTTCACTTACTATTTTCAAATTGCAATTGTGAAAGAACTCTTTGACAAAAGTTATGTTCCTCTCACCAACATTAAACACCTGCTTTTTCTGCATACGATCCGCGCCACCGGCTATCTTCACTACCAGGCGCACCTTCATCGCGCCATGCTTAAGCATTTCATCAAAAAGCAACGGCAACCCTAAATCACCGAACATATATGGGTTAACCTCTTCATCGGGCTTGCTTTTGAATGAATGCGGCAACATTATGTGTAGCAGCCCCCCAATACGCAAAAGAGGATCATACACAGTTATACCTATGCATGAACCTAAAGCGTATGTGACAAGCTCGGTGTCTTGAGAAGTCGATACGGACATATCAGCTATACCGACTATGATTCTTTTATTCATATATAGTGGCTTTCATCGGATACTTTTTCGTTTAAATCTAACCAATCGTCATCTCGGGCGACCACACAGGGACGCCACCCACGTTTAATCACGTCCAAAAGGTCGAGCAACTAAATTAAGTGTACCAAAATAATAAGCATGTGCAATTATTTCATTCAGATGAGTGCAGTTTTTTTTATGTTTTGGGTGGGGGAACAGTGCTATCTTGAGCGCTCGACCCCGACCCTCTCGCAAAGTCCACTGATTACACAGCGTGAGCAGAAGGGTGAAATCGGCTTGCAGAGGTTCTGTCCGTACGATACAAGCAGGTCATTATAGACTATCCAGTATTTTTGGGGGAGTTTGTCGCGCAGTGCGAATTCGGTCGCGTCCGGTGTCTTGGTGTTCACATACCCGAACCGGTTCGAGATCCTATGCACGTGCGTATCTACGCATATGCCGAGTTTGCCGAACCCGAGTGTGACCACTAGGTTAGCGGTCTTCCTACCGACACCTTTTAGCTTCATCAGCTCATCGATGTCATCAGGGACATTGCCGGCGTAATCATTGATGAGCGTGTCGCACACGTTGAGTATTGTCAGCGCCTTGGTCTTGTAGAATCCCGCGGGGTAGATCAGCTTCTCGATCTCGGTCGCGGAAAGTTTGAGTATCTCCCGCGGTGTACTAGCCTTCTTGAGGAGCTTGAGCGACGCTTCCTTCGTCACGGCGTCCTTAGTCCGCAGGCTGATTATCGTTGCTATCAGCACCTTAAATGGATTACGCTCGTACGCTATCCGCGACACGATCGGCTCCTCAAAACGCTTGTACTGCTCTTTGAGCAACTTGATTATTTCTGGTATAGATTCATTTGTCATAGTTACTTTTAAAGCAAAGTTTATTCGCTTTGCTCAGAGTTTAGTCCTGGGTTCCCGATTAAGACCTCGGGAATGACGTTGTGACACCCTCGGGAATGATGTTCGGAGGCATCCCCCCCTCTACACTGCGTTAGGCAACATGCCCTTAATCAGCGACGCGCCGTAAACAGCTTTATCCCCAAGCTCCTCTTCTATCCGTAAGAGCTGATTATACTTGCATATTCTGTCAGTACGCGAGAGCGATCCGGTCTTTATCTGCCCGGTGTTCAGCGCGACCGCGATATCAGCGATAGAAGTGTCCTCGGTCTCACCGCTCCGGTGACTGATGACATTGGTGAAGCCGTTCGCTTTCGCCAGCTCTACTGCCGCGATCGTCTCTGTGAGACTACCGATCTGGTTCACCTTTATCAGAATTGAGTTCGCCATTCCGCTGTCGATCCCGAGCTTCAACCGTTCAGTGTTTGTCACAAAGAGATCATCGCCAACTATCTGAATGGAATCCTTCAGCTTTTCGGTCATATACTTCCAGCCTTCAAAATCGTCCTCATCCATACCATCCTCAATCGAGAATATCGGGTATTTTTTTACCCAACTGGCGTAAAGATCTGTGAGCCCCTTATAGTCGTACACGACACCCTCACCGGCGAGATCGTACTTGCCGTCCTTATAAAACTCAGACGAAGCGGTGTCGAGTGCGAGCATTATGTCGTCGCCCGGTTTGTAACCCGCCTTCTCGATCGCCTCTATGATCGTCGAGAGCGCTTCTTCATTCGATTTCAGGTTCGGCGCGAACCCGCCCTCATCACCGACAGAAGTGGCGTAACCCTTCGATTTTAGGATAGACTTGAGGCTGTGGAACACCTCCGCGCCCATCCGCAATGCCTCGCGGAAATTCTTCGCGCCGACCGGCATTATCATAAACTCCTGTATATCCACGTTGTTATCGGCGTGAGAACCGCCATTGATTATATTCATCATCGGCACCGGTAGCGTCACCGCCGCGTCGCCACCGAGGTAAACAAAAAGCGACTGGTTGCGCTGAGCCGCGCACGCTTTAGCCGCCGCGAGCGACACACCGAGAATCGCGTTCGCCCCGAGCTTCGCTTTGTTTGGCGTTCCGTCAAGATCGATCATGAGCGCGTCGAGCGCCTTCTGGTCAGACGCGTCCTTCCCAAGCACCGCGTCATTTATAGTAGTGTTA
The DNA here is from genome assembly GCA_024276115.1 of Deltaproteobacteria bacterium. GTDB lineage: Bacteria > Desulfobacterota > JAJRXV01 > JAJRXV01 > JAJRXV01 > JAJRXV01. The sequence continues at coordinate 5,721 of JAJRXV010000019.1, read as the reverse complement.
ATATTTTCAACAGCTTTCAGCACGCCCTTGCCGAGATAGCGCGATTTGTCCCCATCTCTTAGCTCCACTGCCTCATGAACCCCGGTTGACGCGCCGGATGGCACCTGCGCGCGCCCGAAAGAACCGTCCTCGAGCGTCAGATCCACCTCTACGGTCGGGTTCCCCCGAGAATCAAGAATTTCACGTGCTTTTACTGATTTAATGTTCGATGACATATCTTCCCCCTAAAGTGATTTGTGCCTATTGATGCAGATATAATAACAAATCAGTCGACACTGTCAAGAGTGTATCTGTTTTTTCTTTCCGCTATGGTGTTTTTTCAGCAAACTATCACTTCTGCCCGCTATCATTATGGTTGCACTTATGACCTTTACGCTTAACCCCGAATTTCGTCAGTATATCTTCCATCAGGCACCAGTTCGTAAAGACTGACTGGATAAGGTTAGCCCCGACAAAAGCGGTGAAGTAGAGCCAGTTCTGGTTTACAAATACCCCCAGCGCGAGGCTGATCAGTATAAATGTCCCGGCGATTAGCCGTATATATTTTTCCATGTACATTTTGTGTACCTCCTTTTTTTATGCCGCGATAAACACTCACTAAAAACTATATCGCAACTGTGTGTATATATTGTCATTCTCCGCGAACTGCCCGAACATCGTATGCTCCTCTTCGCCACCGAAGATATTAGCGCCGACCGCGGCGAAAAGCTCATCGGTGATGTTGTACTTCAGCTCACTGTTAAAATAATAATCCTCATCGCTCGGGCTGTACTGCGTGTAGATAGAAAATACCATAGTACTGTCGAGCAGCAGGTACCGCACCGAAAGCGATGCCACCTGCCGCGCCTCATCACGAAGCGGTGTCCCCTCTGGCGCGCTTAGTTTATAGTCCTCGTAACCCGTCATTATCTCTGTGTAATACTGCAACCCTATGTTGAAATCGGTGAACAGCTCCTTGTCAAAACCGGCGAGGTAACGCTGCTCAGAGTTCTTTATGAGCGGGTCGGTACCGTCCTTATCCTCTAACGAATGGTAGAAACCGCCCTCGAGTTTCGCGACACCACCGAGCAGGTTGCGCTCTATTGTCGCGCCATAAACTCCTAACTCGGGGTAGTACATCTCTGCCGTATCACCGTAGAATTTCATGTGCGGCGTTCTCCAGTGCGTCCTGTGCGCATAGAGTGACACGTCACTGTCGAGCAGGTACGCGCTCACCTTCAGCGACACTTCGCTGTTCGTGATATCACGCTCCGGGAGGATTTTCTTCACCGTTGTTACGCCCTCTGGCATCTGCGGCGAGTAGTGGTAGAGCCGCTCACCATCGGGCAGAAGATCCTCCTCGAAGAACGGAGTCAACACCAACTCCGCGCTGACCTCACCGAGAGTCGCGTATATTTTCGCCGAAGTCGTCGCGATCTTCAGGTACTCTAGCGGTCTACCGGCGAGCAGTGACACCCAATCCTTCGGGAACACATCGTTTATGAAAAGGCGATCACCGACGCCCCAGGTGTTTATCTGGCGACCGAACCGCAGGTCGATGTTGTCAAACCTGAGCGCGATGTACGCTTCAAGGAAGTTTATGTCATAGCTATCCTCTTCGTTAAGCTCATCTTTGATGAAGTCGGTCTTCACAATATATGACGCTTCTATATCATCGTCAGTATACCCTTCGATCGTGAGCTGTAACCGCTCCTCGGCGATAATATAATCATCGTCACCGGTTGTGCGCGCCGTGTAGTTCATCTGGAGATACCCGCTGATCGGGAGTGCTTCCTCCTGCGCGACGGCAAAGCTCGCGCTCAATATTATTATTGTGATAACCGCGATTATCTGTTTCATGTTATCCTCCGTGAAGTTTTTTTGTCGCGTTACGCCTGGCGCCTAACGCGACCTGCTTTTGTTCTTGGCTCCCGATCACTACCTCGGGAATGACGTGGCGCGTCCCTGGAATGACGTGGCCTAACCTCGGGAATGACAGTGTGGTGTCCCTGGGCGAACACAAGGTTCGCCCCTACGAATCACACTGCATTACTCAGAGCTCACGTTTTTACCCTCGAACCCTAGCACCCTCGGTTCCTCGAACCCTCTCTATTTAATCCACTTTTTCGGCGCCTTCTTCAGGTATCGCTCGCTGAATATTTTGTCCTTGATCCCGACATTGTACTCAACAGTGGTAAACTCCACCAGCGTGTTATGATTCTTCTTGAGGTTTGTCATCCTCCGCTTTGTCACGGTCGGGATATCCGCGACAATCTTAATCTCCTGGGCATCAAACAGCTTGACAGCCTTCCCCTTCTTATTAAAATACTCACGCTTTATCGGTAATAGCGTTTTCTTGTCGATATAGTGGATAACATTACTGAAAGTCTCCTTCTCCTTCGGGGTGCTTTTGATGACATATACATCATAGTCGCCGATCTTATCTTCTCTTAGTAGCTCGTGCGTATCATCGCTGACAGCTCTCCCTGAAACATCTTCGTAAGAAAAATCAGAACCGATGAATGATGAGTGCTTGTCAGACGCGGCGATCCGCTTCACCATGTTCAACGCCGGTAGGTACAACCAGCGGGAATCATCCTCACCGACTTTTTTGTGTACCATGAATGTCGTCTTTTTTACATCGCTCGGCTTATAAAAATAGATGTAGTACTTCTGCTCCGCGCTGTCAGGCGCGTCGAGCCGCAACATAGTAAAAACACGTTTACGCTCCTTACCTCTCTTGTTCGTGAGGGTCATAGTCACCTTCGCGCGGCCATCGTCACCGGCGTAATAGTATGCCTGACTTGATTTCTCCATTATTTTTGTCGCGTCCTCAGCTGAGTAGGCGTTCGCGGCGATGAGGGTCAGGAGCACTAAAGTTACCGCGAGTATCTTTGATATATTTTTCATTTTCTTCCTCCTTTTTGTTTTTTAAGGGGGATAGCTCCCCCTTTGTAAAGTTTATTCGCTCCGCTCAATGTTCTTGTCCTGGTTCCCCTATTACTACCTCGGGGATGACAGGGGTGCGCCTCGGAAATGACACTGTGTCAGCCGCCCCTACGGCGGCGCGTCCAAAATTTATTTCAGCCCCAACCACTTCCTGGCGATACTGATAAACGGTAACAGCAGCAGCAGTGTACTCAAACAGCTCAGCACCATTATGGTCGCCAAAAACATTCCGACAGTACGATACGGTACAAGTGACGCGAAGAGAAGCGGCAGGAACCCGACAGCGACTATCACCGCGTTGCGCACTATAGCTCTCGCCGGTTCCGCGAACATGTCATCCGCCGCCTCTTTGAAATTCTTAGTCTCTTTGTACTTCTGCCTGAACCGCTCAATAAAGTGTATCGCGAAATCTACCGAGAGTCCGAGCGTCAATGATGACAACACCGCGGTCGGCATGTCGTAGTCCTTCCCGGCGAGCCCGACAACACCATACGTAAATAGTATAGTGATCGAGAGCGGTATCATCGAGATGAATCCCCAGACCGGAGACCGGAACAAGAACGCCATCAGCACGAAGACTATGACGAAACTACCGAGCAGTGATTTCAGCATACCACCGACCATAGCCGCCTGCCATTTTATGTTGATGAAGCTCAAGCCCGCCCAACCTACGCTAAACTCCCCCGGTAGCGGGTTCTTCTCTATATATTCGTTCGCCGCGTTGACAATCGCCTCTATCACTTTGTTGTCACCCTTTTTCGACTGTATCCATATATTTACGCTTGAGTATTCATAATCGATAAAGTTCTCGAGGTCGGTCGGATCACCGAGGTTCTCATAAGCGTCGATACAGGCGGCGATCACCGCGCGCGTATCAGGTACGACATTATACGCCGGGTCCTCCTCGTGCAGAATATAGTTGACACGCTTGACAATATCGGCAATCGATGTTGTCTTGCCGACGTGCGGCAGTTTTCGCAGGTACTCCTGAAGGTTATCGATATATTTCATCACTTCGGGCTCTTTTATCGCGCCCTCCACCGTACCGGTCAGCACAAGAAACGGCATATACGTACCACCCATGTGTTCATTCAGAACTCTGTCCGCTACACGTATCTTATGGCTCGGCTTGAACCAGCGCACAGGGTTGTCATTCACATTGATCTTGGTTATGCCGTAGACCGATATCAGCGCCGTTATGAACGTCAACGCGAGGATCGTCTTGCCGTGATTGTTCACCATTCCCTCAGTCTTCTTCAACAGCGTGATAAGCTTTGAGGACTTAGTCTGGTGATCCTTATCCGTGTGACAACTCTTGATCGACTTCTCGCTGACGAACAACATTATATACGCCGGTACGAACATTATCGTCAGTATCCACGCCATGGCGATACCGAACGCTACAAATACACCAAATATCTTGACAGGTGGTATCGGTGTCAACCCCAGCGACGCGAAACCGGCGGCAGAAGTAAGCGAAGTGTAAAGCATCGGCATAAATAGCTCATCCATAACATGTAGCAACGTCTCGCGCTTGTTACCGAACTTGCTGTAATTATCGTGGAACTCGCTCAGCACGTGTACACTGTCCACCACCGCTATCGGCATCAGGAATATCGGTATCATCGAGCTCATGATGTGTACAGTGTTACCGGTACCGATGAGCAGCCCCATCGTCCAGACTATACTCATCACCGCGATTATCATCGGGGAGGAGACGAGCGACGCCCTCTTGAAAAAATACAGCATGATGAGGAATATCACCAGCCCTGCCATCGGGGCGGTTATCCCCATCTGGACAAACATCTCATTACCGAAGGTGTCTTCCGCGACCGGTAAACCGGTGAGATAGTGATCCTCCACCGTCAAAATTTTATTAGCTATCGCCTCGATCTCATCGGCGATCCGCTTACTCATGTCCTTCTGCTCGATCGGTATAAAAATTGTAAGTAGCTTCTGATCTTTCGACAACATCAGGTCCTCAAGCATCGCGTTACCGGTCATGTCGCGCTTCAACTTTTCTATAGCTTCCTGGTCATCGGGGTCCTCAGGCATGATGTAACCGACAACGATTCCATTGTCAGCCCCCAAAACGACGTTGTTCGTCGTTGATGGGCTTATGACATCATCACCAATAACACCCTCTATGTCGAGAATAGCTTCTGTAACTTTGTCTACCCTCTTCAATGTCTCAGAGTTTAAGATAGTCTCATCATGCTTGATACCGAGGACGATAAAATCCTTTATCCCGAAACGCTCTTTCACCTCATCATGAAAAAGCCTCGCCGGATCATCTTTGCTCAACATGTTCTCCGGGTCGGTGTCAACCTTGATGTTCCGCATCATAAATCCGAAAAACATCGTGATCATAATCGACAGTATCAGCACCACCTTTGGGTAGTCAACTGAAATCCTAGTAAGTTTTTTAAACACTTTTTACCTCCTGTTTTTATTTGTTTATTTGTTTTCTTTCGTTACAAAAACTATACAACGCTTTTTATTAGAATCAACCATAAAAGTTACATTCAAGTTTCCATATATAACAATATATGGATTATCGAAGGCTTTGTCAAGTTTTATTTTGTTTTTTGGTACTTTTTTCTGAGAGGTGATATCTGTAGAAAGTGTCGTGTGTCATTCAGTAGCTCTCACCCTGCCGTTCTTCTGTTAGTAGAGTTATTCCACATAATATGTGAAATAGCTGTGGAATTCTCTGTGAAAAGACACCACAGCACCCCTCTACTTAGCCAAAATCTCTGGAATGCCTCTTTTTTGTGCTTTAAAATAAACAAG
>JAJRXV010000277.1 GCA_024276115.1 Deltaproteobacteria bacterium | reverse complement strand
ATCGGTATCGATGGCGCGGTGAAAGCGAGTATCGACGCGGCAAAAGCGTGTATTGGCGTGGAGTAGTTTGTTGTCGGGTTACGCGAATAAAACCTCGCTAACCCGACCTATGGTTGAAAAAACTCAAGCGCGATTATCTTCAACTCTTTCAGCGCGATCTTACCCGAGCCGAGCAGTGGCATTTCGCTTATCTGCTTGAATGAGTCCTTCTTTGGTATCCAGAGTTTTGGCAGTTCGGTGTCGTTCAGCCGTCCCCACAGCTCATCGACAGTAACCCCGAGGTCAGTGTAAAGCACCACCAGCCGTTCGCCTTTTTTGCTGTCCGGTACTGATGTTACCGCGCACACAACAGCGTCAGCCTGCAACGCTCTATAAATAGCGTTCTCCACCCCGAGGTGCGGCACCATCTCACCAGCGATCTTACTGAAACGCGAGAGCCGATCGGTTACTCTGATTCGCCCGTTTTCGTCTATCATACCGATATCACCGGTGTTATACCAGCCATCGACAAGCACCTCAGCCGTTTTTTCCGGCTGATTCAAATACCCATGCATCACATTCGGTCCCGTTGCATACAAAAGCCCCTCTTCATCCACGCCGAGATCATGACCGCTCTCAACATCCCTCACGCAGACGCTCACACCGGGGAGAGGGCGACCGACGCTACCGAAATCACTTCCTTTTTTAGCTTTATGGTGGGCGGAAGAGATGTCTGGCCTGTTGATCGCTACTGCCGGGGATAGCTCGGTACAGCCGTACCCCTCTACCGGAAACAGCTTGAATTTTTTGTAGAACGCGTGCGCGACGTTTTCTTTCAGCTTTTCCGCGCCGAGGATAACAATGCGTAGTGACTTGAAATTCTCCTTCGTACACTTTTTTGTGTAGTTAGAGAGAAACGTCGGGGTCGTGAGTAGCACAGTGCATCTGTTTTTCTGACACGTCTTTCCGACAACCGTCGCGTCTATAGGGTTCGGGTGGTACGTGACCCTGTACCCGAATGCCGCCGGCAGCATAAGCGTAGCCATAAACCCGAAGGAATGGAAGAAGGGCAGAAAACCGCAGAAGCAGTCGTTGCGGCTCAGCGGAAGTATCTGAAGCACAGCCTCAACGTTTGAGCGGATATTCGCGTGCGAGAGTACGACCCCCTTAGGCTCGCCTGTAGAGCCGCTCGAAAAGATAATTGTCGCGGTGTCGCTCCCATTTTTTTTGTGGCGGTATCTTTTTTTGAGTAGGCATCTTGGAGTAATGAGCGCCTTAAAAAACGCCTTCAGCTTATTCTTTGTCTCTATATCCTTAAAGATGTCCTCGACGAACAGCATTTTGTCGGTTTTTTCCATCTTTATTTTGGAGAGGAACTTTTCTGAAGTGATCACTGTCTTTATGCCGCACTGCTTGACAGCGGAGTCTATAGAGCTTACCGGCGCGGTGTAGTTCAGGTTGACTGGAACCCTGCCGCTCATCATCACCGAAAGGTTCAAGAGCGCGCCGATACACGATGTCGGCATCATAATACCGACCATACTCTCGTTATCGTCCAGGTTTTCGTCAAGCTTCCCGCTGAAAGTCATACTACCGGCGAGCGCCTTGCCGTACGTCAGGTTGAATCCCATCGAATCCGACATGAATTTTTTGAAAAAATTACTTTTCGCTGTATGGATAAAACTCAGATGCAGAAGCGGGTTCTTAGGCTCCCGATTCTTAAACGCGTGAGAGCTCAGTAGCGATACAGCATTCCGCACATCGAATCCACTGCTCTTTGGGGCGAGCGCCTTACCAAAAGAGATGGTATAGCGTTGCGGTGTCAGATATTTCCATACACCGAACAAGATATTGTATTCTTTGTCGATATGTGTGGGGATAATCGGGGTGTTGGTCTCTTGCGCGAGTTTGCAGAACTCCTCCTTAAATTTTTGGATATTCCCTACACGCGTGACAGCGCCTTCAGGGAAAACGCAAACGATATTACCGCTCTCTAGCTCCTGACGCACCTTCTCAAACGATTTTTCCTGCCCACTGCCGCGGTATGTCAGCGGTACCGGCACCGCACCGGCTATTTTGAAGAACCATTTCAGACTTGCTCGGTCATAGTCCCGCTTCGGCACGAAGAGTTTTATCTCCCGATGCGCTACTGCCGCGATCAGAAAAGAATCGATGCTCGACACCTGGTTGCACATGATAAGCGCGCCACCTTTACGCGAGAGGTGGCTATTACCGATTACTTTTGTACGGGCGATAGAGTGTGTGATCCCCCAAAATATGAACCTCTGCGTAAACAGCGGCATAGCCTTGAATATCAGAGCGTTCATAGCTAGATTAAATATGCTCAAAACGAGGAATATCCCCGGTGGTTTGACACCAAGGCTGTTTGAGAGAATGTAAACCACGCCGGACGCGCCGAGTATCGCGGCAAATGATATCTGGTTGCTGAACGCGATATTTTCCCCCTTGTCCGCGGCCGCGCTCTCGCTCTGGAGGTAGGCTGTGACCGGCACAATGTAAAATCCGGCAAAGAGCCCGATCATTGTCATGTCGAGCGCGGTTCTCGTGAACGACGCGTAAGAAAAGGCGAGGTCGAACGTAAAGATGGTGAGTCCGATGCTCGCCAGCGGTATCAGACCGAACTCGATCTTGTCGCCAGAGAGCTTACCGGCGAAGAAGGCTCCGGCGGCTATTCCTACTGAGAGGAATACCAGCAGTACCGAAGTCGTCGTGTCTGATATGCCCATCGCTATCTCACCGTAGAGCAGTATGTTCTGCTGGAAGACCGCGCCTAGGAACCAGAAGTAAGTGATCGCTATTATTGCGTATATTAATTTTTTGTCCTGTTTTATCTTGCTGTATGTGTTATAGCTACTTTTGAAGGGGTTCACCTCAAGTTTTTTGTCGCTTTTGGCCGGTTTGACTTTCGCGACATAGGCGCTTGTCACAACCCCGAGCGCCGCGATAGCAATGAAAAATATCGATGATAAATAAATAAGGTCTAGCCGTCCTTCGAAGATAGCCTTTATACCGCCGCCCGCCGCGGTACCGAGGATTATTGCCAGAAAGGAGAACATCTGTAAGCTGCCGTTTGCCCGCGACATCTCATCCTCTCGCACTATCTCTGGTATTATACCGTACTTCCCCGGGCTAAAAAAAGTACTCTGCAAGCCCATCAAAAAGACAGCGGATACGAGGATATAGATGTTGCCGGTAAAGAACGCGAACATTCCGAAGAGCATAACGCCTACCTCTGCCATCTTTGATTTTTCTATGACAGTCCGCTTGCTGTAGCGGTCAGAGAGGTAGCCGGCGTAAGGGGAGAAGATGACGAACGGTAGAATCAGCGCAGAATAGACGACCGATACGATCAGCGCCTTCTCCTCTGGTGACTCTACGAGGCTTTTTAGGTAAAACGCGATGAGTAGCTTGAAGGCGTTATCGTTAAACGCCCCGAGAAATTGTGTTGAGATGAGCGCCTTAAATCCAATCAAGGATATGTTCGAGCCGTTGCTTTTTTTCATACTAATAGATATAACATATCTTGCGCGGGTTGGCAATGAGGAGGCGGGCGGACTTCCCCCATTTTTCCAATAAAGGGCATGTTGTACCGAGCGAATCCCCCATCTTATGGGCATGTTGCCCAATATACCTTTTTACAGGTACTTACAACAACGTTTTTTTTGAAAATATGTAAATTTGTCTATTTGCCAACACTCCCATGATGTTACGTTTCATTCGCATGAATCCGCTCAGAAATATATCATGGGCTCTCGAGATACTTCTTGAATATAGTCGCGAAATTCGACGAGAAGAGGGATAGGGAAATGTGCCTGATAACGCCTGACCTGTCGATAACAAAGCTCGCCGGTATGAGACCCGAGAGCTTAAAAATGTTTTCAGAAAGAATATTTTTTTCATCGACCACAATATAAAACTTAATTTTGTTCTCTTTCGCAAATTTCTTGAGTTCCTTCAAGCCATGCTCTTTTGTCAGCGAGCAGACAGCTATTATTTCGACATTGTCATGTATCTTATTGTATAGGTTAGATATTTCAAGTAGGTAGTTTTTGCAGTTAGAACACCACGGCGTCCAAAAAGTAATTATCACAGGTACCTTTGCGCGAAAGTTTTTACTGTAAGTCAACTGCCTGCCATCAAGAAGTTTCAGCAAAAAATCCGGCACGGGCTTGTTAAGGTCAAGATCTGATATTTCAACCTCTTTATCTTTTTCAACGAGAGTCAGAATGCTGCAACGGTGCGTGATCATCTTCCCTTCTATCTCCCTGTCATCGACATAAAGCGCGAAGAGGTTGCTTGAAAGCAACGATAAAATTAAAAAAAAGAAAACATTTTTTTTCATAGAGGTATCATAGCAGAAATAATTATTACGTCAATAAGAGTTCTCAACCACAACTTTTTCCGCTCGTGATGTAAGATCGGGACTTACGGGGATTAAGGGCATGTTGCCCAATGCGATTTAGGGGGATTTCTCCCTACGCTCCCGTTGCTCGCACCCCCTTTTTACGAGTACTTACAGCGACGACTTTTTCGAAAAAATGGGAGACCTGCTATTTGGCAACAGTCCCATTAAGAAAATGGGGCAACTTCAGTAGTCGTAGGTTACCGTTGAGGCACGAAACGCAACAATAATATGAGCAAAGCGAATAAGCTTTTGTTATAGTTGAATGGAATGTTTTGAGCATGGCTACCCGATAGGAGACTAGTCTCACGCACTCGGGGATGACAAGGTGAGGTTATCCCCGGGCGGTCACACAGTACCGTCCCGACGAAAAATCCGCTTTTATCGGCAGTTTCCGTATTTTCCGTGTGCTATTTCTTTTCTGGTTTACAGCGCTACCGACAAAGCTCGCGCCCGCCAGCCTCTTCCCGCTCGCGCCCGCCAGCCTCTTCCCGCTCCCGCCGGATCAGGTCGTTTTCTGACACCTCAAAACCGAATTTCATGAACGCTTTCTGCAACGGCTGGACGCAGTCAACGTCTTCCCCCATTGTGTTTTGGAGGAAATCGAGCGTGAACTCCTTCGGTGGCAACTCCTTCGTGAACACCTCGAGCTTGTCGCCGCGCACCATCTTGTTCCGCGCCTGCACTAGTACAGTCCCGTCATCGCGGGATGACTTCACCACCCCGACAAAATCGTAGTTCCGCACATAAGCGCTCGACGCGTAGTTCTGCGCGCCCTTGTCGAGCCCGCCGAAGAAAAATCCGGTAGTGTAGCCGCGGTGGCTGATCTTCTTCAGCTCCTCGAGCCAGCTCGGGTCGAACCGGTAGCCCTCAGGGTCGGCGCAGTACTCATCGATCGCCTTCCTATATATCGCGACTGTTGAGGCGACGTAGTTTATCCCCTTCATCCGACCTTCAATCTTCAGCGAGTGGACGCCGGACTTCACCAGCTCAGGGATATGCTCAATCATACATAAGTCTTTGGAATTAAACACATAAGTGCCGCGGTCATCCTCTTCGATCGGGTAGTATTCGCCCGGTCGCTTCTCCTCGACGAGGTGGTACTGCCACCGGCACGGATGCGCGCAAAAGCCCCGGTTGGAGTCGCGCTCCGCCATAAAACTACTCAGCAGGCACCTGCCGGAGTATGATATGCACATAGCGCCATGGACAAACGCTTCGACCTCGGCGTTGACGCCTTCTTTTATTTCGGTGATTTCTTTTAGTGACAACTCGCGCGCTACGATCAGACGCTTGACACCGGCTTTTTCCCAAAACCGCGCGCTCTTGACGTTCGTCGTGTTCGCCTGCGTGCTGAGGTGGATCGGTATCTCCGGGACGATCTCGGTCGCGAGCGTGATGCTCGCCGGGTCGCTCATGATGATACCCTTGACCAGCGAACCTTTTATAGATTTGTAAAAACGCTCGAGCCCGTCGAGGTCTTCGTTCCGCATAAACGCGTTGGTAACGACATAAAGGTTGACACCGCGCTCCTCGGCGTACTCAGCCGCTTCCCACAGTTCATCAATCGAGAAGTT
>JAJRXV010000276.1 GCA_024276115.1 Deltaproteobacteria bacterium | reverse complement strand
CAAATCTTCGGGAGATTATACCGTTGATTTTATTTTAAATAACTTGCTGGAAAAAGGATTTGCAAGCGAGTTGCCTATGGACACCTCAAAACTTCTTAAGCATCTTGTTATGAGGGATTTGAGACTTGATACACATTATATTAAAGAACTTTTTGATGAACTTAAGAAGTGCAATGAAACACATGGAATACTACAAGAGATACGTGAAATTCTTGCGCAGAAAGGGATATTCAATAGATTTTTGATTGTAAGTCATTGAAGGGGCACGTTGCCCAATATAATTTAAGGGCTTAAGCCCCTACGCTTCTGAGCATCTAGATATTAGTAGCTACCACGTGATATCAGCAACTTACAAAAAACGTTTTTACGTAAAATGGGTAATTTCGCTATTTACCAACATTCCTATAAAGAAATAGGGGTAGTGAAAATCAGAAGCCCTTGTAGTCAACTCCGACCCGCGACTCAAAGAAATCTGTTTTTTCATCATTAAAAAGATAATGGTAATTGCTTGAAACGTCCAGATAAAACTGCCCGCCTAAATGGGTTAACAAACCGACCGCGCCCCGGATCCCGATAGCGTCTTCTTGCTGATCTGAGTTGTAGTGCCCCGGTCCGAGTTCAAGCAGTGTTAAAAAACGTTCGCTCAATTTATATCCGTATTGGAAGTTCAGGTTGAAGCAGTCTATACGACGGTCATCTTCTGCCGTATCACCGGTCAGGTTGACCCGGGAAAAAGTGAGGTCTGCACCAAAGTCGTTTCTGCCAGGGTGCGCTGATGCTATTCCAAACCTCAATCCACCGGAGAAAGAACCGTCCCTGTCATCACCATGGAAGTTGTAATTGCCGAATATGCCTGACGGAATGAGCATTGCAATTGGTATTGTACATGGCGCCATATAACATGCTACCTGACTTGTGGCGCAGAATTGCGGTTTCCCTAGCAACTCTTTTTCTGCTGGTGGTGTTTCAGTTTGAGACCGCTCCTCGCTGGGTTGAGGTATAGGTTCCTTCGCAGAGGCGTTACCACCGTACATTATGAGAAAAATAAACGCTACCATTATGGGCAATATGCCCTTTATCAGCACTTAGTCTCCCGCAAAAACTTCGCCGCCGCCTCTGGTGGCGTCACGTTGATGTATACACTTGTTCCGAGCTCGAACCCAGCCGGCGTCGTGAGCCGCGGTACGATCTCAAGGTGCCAGTGGAATGTGTCCAGGTTGTCGGTGTCGCATGGAGCTGTGACCATAGTGTAATTATATGGCGGGTCGTCGAGGCAGTTGTATAACTTCAACATGGTGTCTTTTAGTATTTCGGCGAGATCGCTCACCTCGAACCGGTTCATGTAGGCGAAGCACGCATTGTGTTTTAGTGGCAGGATCCACGTTTCGAATGGTGATCGTGACGCGAATGGCGACAACGCTACAAAGCTGCCGTTTTTCGATATTATCCGCGATTTTTCTTTTAGCTCGCTCTCGATTATATGGCAATAGACACACTGTTCCCGGTACTCCCGGTATTGCGCCACACCTGTGACTTTGTGCCATACTTTTTGTGGGATCATCGGGGTCGCGACTATCTGCGAGTGTGGGTGTGCCAGCGATGCGCCAGCGATCTTTCCGTGGTTTCGGAATACTGATATGTACTTTAGACGGGGGTCTTTTTTTAGCGCCAGATACCTGTCGCAGTATGACCAGAGAACATTCTCAACGGTTTTTATGTCGTACAGCGCGATGTTTTTTGAGTGGTCGGTGGATTCTACGACCACTTCGTGGGCGCCAATCCCGTGCATTGAGTCGAATAGCTGTACATCCTTCCGGCTCAAGTCACCATCGAGGCTGAGCGCCGCGAACTTGTTGTTGATGACCCTAAGCTGCCAGCCCTTCGTGTTCTTCTTTGAATCCAGTGGGCGATACGCAAGTACTTCTGGAGGTGTCTTAGCTTCGTTCCCCTCACAAAACGGGCACTTTGGATCATGCGCCGTTTTTTTCTCCTTAGGCTTATTCCCTATAAAATCGTCGGGTCTTTTCGCCCGCTCTTTGGCAAGTATTACCCATTCTCTTGTAACAGGATCTTTTCTCAGCTCTGACATTCGCGCCTCCAGAAATTTATTTCATGGGCATGTTGCCCAATGTACTTAAGGGGGAATTCCCCCTTCGCTCCCGCTGCTCGCACCCCCCTTTTTACGGGTACTTACAGCAACATTTTTTTTGAAATAATAATTCTTAGCCATTTGGTAACACTCCCTTCATAACGGCTTGAATGAAATAACTATAACCGATATTTTAACGATTTCAAGGCGTAAGTGGAAAGAATTGAGGATTATGTATGAATAATTTAAAGTTATGCGTTCTATGTCGCTTCTAACATGACTTGCTGGAAGTGGAGCAAATCTGCTTCGGGTTTGCTTGTTTTTTTTATACTTGATTTTTTTAGGTATTTTAGATCACTGCTGTCCTGTTAAGCTTGTTGATAAGCCATGTAACATGTAGAAATATATAGACAAATAGCAACTTTTTATCGTAATAGATTTGATTTTATTTTTTTCTCTCATCATCTCCATTCAATAATTTTTCTTACAATGTAAGGAATTTTTTTTACGGCATCATTACTATCCTCAACAACCATATAAAGAGAAGGCACCAAGATTAAAGTAATGAAAGTCGCGAACAATATCCCGAACCCGAGTGAGATCGCCATCGGGATTAAAAACTTCGCCTGGCGCGAAGTCTCCATTATCATCGGAGCCAACCCACCGCAGGTCGTCAATGTAGTCAGCAGTATCGGTCTGAACCGCTGAATACCAGCCGCGTGTATTACAGAATGGCTCGAACCGCCACCTTCACGCTTCAAACGGTTTGCCGCATCGACCATAATCAGCGAATCGTTAACGACAACACCTGATAGAGCGACAATACCGAACATGCTAAGGATACTTAGACTATACCCCATGATGAGATGCCCTAAAACCGCCCCAATGACACCGAATGGGATACTCACCATAACGATAAGCGGCTGAGTGTAACTTCTAAATGGTATGGCAAGCATAGCGTAAATGATAAGCAACGCTAGAGGGTATGTGGTTTTCAGGCTACCAAGGCTTTCACGCGTACTCGCGTTACCCCCCTCAAAGCTGTACCGCAACCCGGGGTATTTCTGCATCAAAGCGGGTAGCGCCGTTTGAAGCATATCATTCAACACCTCACCGGTCTTGCTTCTCGGACTTACATTAGCGCTGACAAGCACTACCCGCCTGCCGCTCCTGCGATTGATAGCAGTGTATGATCGACCATATTTTATCTTTGTCACCTCCCTTAGAGGCACTTCGGCGCCTGAAGACGCCCGTATCATCAACTCATCTATAGTGTGCAGGGAAACACGCTCCGACTCAGGTAGCCGCACCATGATTTTAATACTGTTACGACCGCGTTGTTGACGCAACACCTCTCGACCATATAGCGAGTTCCTGATCTTTCTGGCTACATCGCTCGCGGTAATACCGAGGCTCTTCCCCTCCTGGGTAACAGTAAAGTCCAACTGTTCCTTACCCGGTTGAAATCCGTCATCAACATCTGAAACTCTAGGGTATCCGCTCAACACCTCCGCCAGCTCTGCGCTAGCTTTCGAAAGGACATCAATATTACGGTGATTCAACTCGACAGTCAAGCCCTGCCCGGCGCCGGGACCACCAGCGTCAGACTGATAGAATATTGACTCAATACCGGCAATCTCACCGGCGGCTTTTCGCCAACGTTCAGTAAACTCATCCGTACTCATGATCTTCGAGCGGATCTCCGGCGCGGCAAGATAAACAGTGACATTACCGGTATGGCTACCGCTACTCCCAATTTCAGCGAAAATTCCATCAACAAGCTCATCTCCATGCCCGGACTCATCAGCTACTTTCTGCGCGCTAGCAGTCAGGTACTTAATGAGCTTTTCTGTTTTTTCCACGGGGCTACCGTATGGTAATGTCAACGTCACCAAGGAAAAATCAGACTCAACCTTTGGGAACACCTCAAGCCCCATGCGCCCGCTTTTCGCGTAAGAAACGGCGAGCATCAATATAGAAATCGCAACAACAATCGTCAGATATCTGTTTCTCAGTGTAAAGTCAAGAAATGGACCATAATATTTTCTCACCCATCTTTTGAAAGCGTGACTGAAATTCTGTTGCAAGCTGTGTAACCATGTCATCATTCTTCCACGCTTCTTGTTTTTTAGATGACCAAGATGCGCCGGTAAGATAAAAAGGCACTCCAAGAGAGATATCATAAAAACCGAGATCACCACAAAAGGTATCAATTTAAATATTTTACCAATAAATCCCGGTACAAAAGCAAGCGGGATAAAGGTTACAACATTTGTCAGGACACTGAAAGTTACAGGTACAAGCATTTCCCTTACACCTTTTACAGCCGCTTCAATAGGTGGCATACCATCCTGACGATAGTGGTAAACATTCTCTCCGATGACAATAGCGTCATCCACAACAATCCCGAGCGCGATAATATACGCGAAGAGAGAGATTAGATTTATTGAAATATCAAACATCGGTAGAAACAAGAAAGATCCGAGGAATGAGATCGGAATCCCCATCATGACCCAAAAAGCGAGCCGCACCTCTAAGAATAAAGCGAGTACAACGAGAACCAGCACCAGACCGATCAGACCATTTCTGAGCAACAGATCGACACGCTGACGATACATCTCAGACCTGTCGCTGAGTATGCTCGCGTCAAGCCCTTTTGGGAGATTTTTCCGCAACTGTTCGACATACTGATGAACAGTATCAGAAACCTCAATAGGGGTCTGGTCACCTACCCGGTAAACCTTTAACATCACCGCGGGCTTGCCATCATATAAAGCGTATTTATCTAAGTCCTGAAAGCCATCACTTACCCGCGCGATATCCTCTAAAAGCACCTGACTGCCGTCAGGTGTAGATATAATCGGTATACGCCCAAACTCGTACCCGTAGTCACGTTGCTCACTTACCCTAAGCAATATCTCACCGGCATCAGTCTTTATACCACCGGCCGGGAGATCGACAGACTCACTTCGTAATCTGGCGGCTACCTGCTCCAAAGTAAGGTTGTAACGTCTCAGGTTTTCTTGTGAAATCTCAATACTTATCTCAAAAGGACGTATAGCTCCGAGCTTCACCTGTGTAATTCCCTTATCCTGCAAAAGGTCATCACGTACTTCCTCAGCTATCTCCCGCAACGCCGCCTCTCTGGCGTCTCCATATATCACCATGGATATCACCCGCTTACCACCAGAAAAGAAGCTTACTCTCGGTTCTTCTATATCAGTTGGGAACGTAGTAATCCCATCGACTTCTTTCTGAACATCCTGCACCAGCTGCTGCATATCAGCGCCTATTATCGCTTCGATAGTCACTCGCCCTGACCCTTCTAGCGCGGACGATTTCACCTCATCAACACCATCAAGCCCGCTGACAGCATCCTCGATGCTCAGCAATATACCTTTTTCGATCTCCTCAGGGCTTGCTCCTGGATACTGCACACTGACAATAACCATTTCAATATCAAATGAAGGGAAAACCTCCTGCTTGATCTGTTTCGCGTACATAAACCCACCGACCAAACAAGCTACCATTATTAGGTTGGCCGCTACTGAGTGACCAGTCATCCACGCCAAAGGCCCCTTCTTCCAGTTAACGTCCATGATACGACCCCTTCATAACATCATCCGCGTCAACTTCCTCTAAAGAAGGAGCGGGAGCCTCGACTGCTTCTCCATGTAGACGAACCGACATCCCCGCAACAGGGGCCGGCAAATCGCTGACAATAAGAAACTCACCGTTTTCTATGCTGTTTTCAACAAAAACATACTCTCTGTTACTCCAAATTATATCAACTTCACGAATATCAAGTGTTTTGTCATCTTTCCTTATCCAGACTTCTTTATTGTTATGAAAAGCTGTACGCGGCACACGGATCGCTTCTGGAATTTCATTCCCAGCTATCTCAACCCTGACATACGCGCCGAGTATCAGTTCGGGTTCTCCTTTGTTCTCAGGGTTCATAGAAAATGGATCTTCGACCGATACCAAAAGCCTTGCCATCCGACCTTTCTCCTCGACTGATGTCATGAGACGCTTGACAGTTCCGGTGCGGAACACGCCCTTCCCCCATGCCGACTCATGATAGACCAAAACGGGCGCCCCCTCTGTACTGTTGTACTTAGGTATACTTATCCACTTGAGCCTGTCGACCGGAACAGCGACCTGAACCCAGTATTCACTGCTCGCAACTAGCTTCGCAAGAGGCGCTCCGGGTGAGACCTGTGACCCGGGTTCAACTCTTTTTTCCTGTATCACCGCGTCAAACGGCGCGAGTATCGCAGTACGTTCTATATTCAGTTTCGCTTTTTCAATTGCGACCTTAGCTTGTTTTTTCGACGCTTCGGCAGACTTTTTTGCCGCCTCGGCTGATTTCTTCTTTGCCTCAGCTGTTTTTTTTGCCGCTTCGGCTGATCTCTTCTTTGCCTCAGCTGATCTCACTCCCGCCTCGGCTGATTTTTTAGCGGATTCGGCGATTTTCTTCGCCACCTTCACCTCTTTTAGACGAGCCTTCGCCGAACTCACCGCCGCCTCGACCGCTTTAAGCTGTGGTCTGCGAAGCAACAAATCTCTATCAGAATCCTTTATACTTTCACCAAGTAGCTTAAATTCACGTTTTGCTATCTCCTGCTGCCCTCTCTCGATCGCGAGGTTCTTTTCAGCGTTGATAACATCCGCTTCCCTCTGCTTAATATTTAAACCGCTCTGTTCTATCGCGAGTTCACTTTGCCCGGCTTTCAGTTTACTCTGTTCTATAGCGAGCTCGTTCTGCTCGATAGTTAATATACTCTGTTCAATACTCAACACGTTCTGCTCAATAGCCAGCTCGCTCTGAAAAATCGCTAACGAAGCTTTCTCCAACGCGTACTTCGCTTCTTCTAAATTAAGCAGATAGTCTGTTTTGTCTATCTCGACCACTTTGTCGCCAGACTTCAAATGCCCCCCGGGGAAAAACTCACCCGAAACACTCATAACCTCACCACCTACTCTCGAAGCGATATCCATGCTTCTGGCGGGTATGACAGTACCCATAGCGTCTATAGTCGCACGATAAGTTTTTATCTCTACAGCCTCACCATCGACCAGAGGCGCTAACCGCACTACCTCCTTACGCGTTGCCCGCGGTCTGTTATTAGTCCAATACTCCGCAATATACCAAGCTGCGCCAAGAACAACCAACCCAAATACAACACGCACCAAAATGCTTCTCCAAGTCATTTCCTGCCTCGGTTTAGTTTCAATGTCATGATCGTTTTTATTTTGTGATACTCTATTATCTACCATTACTTTCTCCTGTTTCTCTAGTTACAACGCTCCTGCTCATCTCCGGGCTCCCGGCGAGCGCGCGATAAAGACCTATTCGATACTCGATCAATTCCCTTCGCGCCATCAACTGATTCCTCTGTAAAGAGTGATAGCTTAAAAGCGCGTTCAACAACCTGAGGAAATCAGTCGCGCCATGCTTATAGCGATTTCTGGTCAGCTCGACAACTTTTTTTGACATCCCTATCTGCTTGTCAAGACTATCAAGCCTCTTGACCTGAAAACTCTCCCTGGAGATCGCGTCCTCCACCTCCCTCAACGCCAGAAGGATAGTCTGTCCGTATTTATTGATTCTTTCAGACAGCGCCGCCTTTGTCCTGTCTACCTCCGCGCTACGAGAATCATTATCAAAGATCGGTATAAGCAGGTTTCCCAGCAGTGTGGCAAACCAGTCTTTAAAAAGATCTGAAACTTTCGTAGATGATGTTTCAATGCTCGCGGACAAGCTTAACCTCGGGTATCGGTTCGCGATTGACGCGGCAACCCTTTTGTCCGCCGCCTGTACCATAAGAAACGCGCTTTGTATATCCGGGCGGTTATTCACTAGCTCCGCCGGCAGACCGTTTTCTGGCAATGGCGGCAACTTTGGTAGAGTAACACTCTCAGGAATTGTCAAAGTACCTGGAACTTTCCCCAAAAGTACTGCTAACTGATGCTCAAATAATTTAATGTTGGATTTTATCTTTATCTTTGATTCTTTCGTGGCCTCTAGCGCCTGCCTCTGCTGTAGAACATCGGCTGATGGCACCATACCCTGCGCAAAACGAGCTGTGACGACCTCAAGATAATCCTTGTGGTTTTTTATCTGCCTGTCCAAAAGCTCGATCTGCCCTCTCTGCTCGATAAGCTTATACCAGACCGTAGCAACCTCAACGCTAAGCGATATCGCAGCCGCGTAAAGGTTCTCGCGCGAGGCGAGCATATCAAGCTTCGCGGCATTACTCGTAGCGCCAACCCGCCCCCAGAGGTCAAGTTCGTAACTAGCGACCACACCTGCTGAAAACTGCTCACCATACACCGCGCTCGAGCCGGAGTTGTCAACGACCGTTTTGGCGGCGGATATATTACCGTCAACCCGTGGTAAAGTCTCAGCTCCGCTTTTACGCGCGACTGCCCTACTCTGCTCAAGACGGTCCCAGGCTACCTGAAGGTTCAGGTTGTCTGACAACGCGCTATCTATCAGGCGGCTGAGCTCTGAATCCGCAAAAGCAAGCCACCACTTTTTATGCAAAGGCTCCTGACCGGTTTTTGAAAACTTATCCGGTAGCGTGACTGGCGCCGAGAGTTTTTTGCCAGATGTTGTGGCACATGAGATCGGGGTTAGCAACAACATGCAAAGCAACAATTTCAGCAATAACTTTTTAATTTTGAATTTCCTCGAACATAACATTATATTATACCTTTTTTCAGTTTCGACCCTACCGCGACAATCCCTCTTCCCTGATCGCCTTGATGCCGGCGAGAGAAAATTTGAAAATATGCGTTGATATAGCGTCAACATTATCAAAACAGATATTATTAGCAAAATCATGAATATTTACAGTTATCTGTTTCATCATTAAAACGTGAAAACACTGCCCTAAAATACTCGTTTTACATGCCTGCACCCGCTCTTCTGAGACCTCTTTACCAATCAGCTCTCTTACTAGCTCCGTCATTTTTTCCTGTAGAGGCTGAACCTCCTTATCCACCAGCAGTTTCAAGAGTCCGGTCGGTCGCGCCAGCTCCTTCTGCAAAATTGAAAACGCCTTGAGATCCTTGTCCAGCATTTTACTGACAAGCGACACGATGCGCCCCTTCAAACGCTCCTCAGGCTTGGCATCCTCACTCACACCGCCATCAGGCGGGTATTTCTTTAAACATTCCCTGAATGAATATCGCCATGACTTACGATAAAGCGTCTCCTTATCCCCAAAATGATAATTTACCGACGCTACATTCGTATGTGCTTTCCTGCATATTTCAGCTACTGTCGCGTCACGATAACCTTTTTCCGCGAAGGTAACACTTGCCGCCTCTATAAGGTTTTGGCAAGTCAACAAAGCGTCTTTCCGTATTTTCTTCACGATTCCCCCCTAGGTTCGTGTATCCCTCCCACACCATACCTAACGCTTATTTTAAATGAGCATTTGAATTTTGTCAAGTTTTTTTTTACAAGTTTTTTTTAAGATATTTATGAGGTGTCAACAAAGTAGCGAAGTCAATCACTTGAAGCAATACATTCATCAAGAATAATTAGTGTATTAAAACTACCTTTTTAGACGCTTAGTTATCTCCGCGACATGTTTACCCTGGAAACTCGCGATCGCGAGTTCATTCTCGCTTGGCTGTCTGCTACCATCAGCTCCAGCTATCGTGCTCGCGCCATACGGACTACCACCGGAAACCTCCTCAATACCCATCAACCTTCCTTCAGAATATGGTACGCCCACAATAATCATACCATGATGCAAAAGCGATGTGTGGAAGCTCAAAATAGTCGATTCCTGCCCTCCATGCTGGGTAGCGGCAGAAGTGAATACAGAGCCAACCTTATCGACGAGCGCTCCTTGTAACCAAAGCCCGCCGGTAGAGTCAAAAAAAGATTTCATCTGCGCGGCAATCATACCGAAGCGCGTAGGCGAACCGAATATTATAGCGTCCGCCTCAGAAAGGCTGGTAAGAGTCGCAGTGCGAACGTGCGCAAACGCTTTCTTCGCTTCAGTCGCGTGCATCATCTCTATTGTCTCATCAGAGAGAATTTCGGGTACCTGAAAAATGTTCGCGTCCGCGCCTTCCACCTGTGCCACACCTTCAGCAATAGCGTTAGCAAGTTGATATACATGTCCGTAGGTACTATAAAAAATGATATTGATCTTCATTGCATTCTCCTTAATGTGCATGTAGATTAAAATATGGATTAATTCTTAGGGGCTTTTATCTTATCTCGAATCTCTTTTACCTTAGCGTCTACATCTACTTCTACCGGGGCTTCGTCGCTCAGCATACTATCTAACCAATCCAACTCAGCTTTCTCTTTAATACTATCGGCTGACTCAAGTGACCAGTACCCGATCCATTTTTTGAAGGTTGTCAGGTTCTCATCTCTTGCTTTTTTAGAACTGCCAAGGTATTTATACATAACGCCCGGCGTGCCATCCTCAGTATTCTCACCATCATCAAGCCGTCTGGTCAAAGCGCCCATATCTCCACCAACAATAAAGTGCATCAACAACTCATAGCTATCCATGCGTGAACCAATATCATCGTCGGTATACTTTTTCATATCCTTCCTCCAATCCAGTTGGGTTGGAGAATCGCTACCATGACAACTATAACATTTTGCTTTCATTATCGGTAAGATATCTTTTTCGTAGGTCACATTATCTTTGGCACATAGAAGTGAGACCCAAAAGAGCGTTTGAAATATGATTATTATGATAGTGCGTGTTGTTATATTTTTATTCATAAATATCTTTCAAAAATATTATTATGATGATGATACTTTATTAAAAGTATAGTGCTTGTTTTATAAATGTCAAGCTTATGGCGTATGAATGTA
Organism: Deltaproteobacteria bacterium; assembly: GCA_024276115.1. Classification (GTDB taxonomy): domain Bacteria; phylum Desulfobacterota; class JAJRXV01; order JAJRXV01; family JAJRXV01; genus JAJRXV01. The sequence continues at coordinate 34,486 of JAJRXV010000276.1, read as the reverse complement.
GCATAATAAAAGACTCCAGCACCGCCTGTTTTATGTATAAAGCTACTGCCGTCGTCCCGAACTTGAGGCACGCCTCTGGTTTCTGGATCTACTCGAATTTATTAGGATTACCAGATCCTGAAATGAATTCAGGATGACGGTTTTAGAGTCATGCAAGGGTCTTTAACAATAATAAAGAAACAAGAAGTAGAAAATGCTGACAGGTAGAGCTTAGAACGCTCGTGTGGGGTTTTTTAGAATTTCTAGCTAAAGACGATTTGGCAATACTCCTCAGCAGGAAGTAATAAAGGGGCATAAAGCCCCTTTATTACTTCTAAATATAAAAACAGATGAATCAATATTACATAACTTTTTCAATTTTCTTCCAACACCACTCGACAGTACCGAGAATTGAGACTTCTTTGTCTTTAGATATATACACTTTCCTGAATTTAAAAAAGTTATATGGCTCTAAAATATAATTGTTTTCGCTATCCCAATTCAAGTACCTTACGATGACACCTTCATCAATCATAGCCGCTATCATCTTCCCACGTAAAGTGTTCGGATCACGTTTTGTATAATTAACACCGACGATATCATCTTTTTCAAGGATCGGTGACATACTGTCTTCTGTCAGCTTGAAGCAGAAGTAGTTGCCTCCCTCAGAAAGCATATTTTTTGGAACTACAAGGTGAGTCTCAATATCCTTAGCGGGATTGATATTCTTGAACTCTTTTTTGATAGCGCTACTAGCAACTAGCGGTACCGGCACATAGTTACCAGAGTCGAGTGTTGCTGGTCCCATCCCCGAATCCGAGTCGCCCTGAATTATTATATTCGGAGCGGCCATTGAAGTCTTTACATTTCTTAATGACTCCTCGATCAAGTCATTTCTGTACTTTGGTCCTTTACCCGAAAGCAACCATCTTTCATTGATGTTCATCGCTGAACAAACCTGATCGATAAAGTCCGCTTTTGGGATCCGGCCCTTTAGGTAATTATGAAGGGTTGACTGACCAATTCCGATCTTCTCAGCAAAAGTGCGCAAAGTCATCCCACCCTGAACCTCGATTAACCTCTTATAAATTAAATTCTTCCTCATCCAAACAACCCCCATAAAAATAAATAAATAAAAATATTTGCTAACTATAACATGAACTTGTATTAAGATAATGTTTATAACACAGCAAACTGCGTTTATCAAGCATAAAATGTTTTTTTTATTCCCGATTAACCCTTTTGGGTAGCGGATTAAGAATCATTCCAGTAAAAACACCACTCACAAACATGCACAATCTGTTCGATATTCCTAAGTATAACAATTCTATAGACTAAAAGCGTTAACACAAAAATAAACAGATAAACCCTTTTGGCCTGCAAACCACCACTAGAAGGCAACATACCACACCAGAATCATGTATGAATTATTCCACTGTTTTTTTTACGCAGAAAAAATCGCTTTACTTTCAAGTGATTACACTGATTCACAGCAAAATAAACACATCCCCGCTTACGCAGATCACTTTCACGTGTATGTATTGTTGTTATTATAAAAAAAAATCTTGATAAAATCAAATTAAAAATATACTATTATTCCTTTTTATTATTATTTAATTGATATTTTCACTTGGGGTACGCATGGAAGTCAAAAAAAGGTTTCAAGTTTTTTGGGAGATGTTCAAAAGAAACAAGCTTGCGACCTCTGGTGGGTTGATAGTCCTTATTCTCTTTCTAATCGCGCTTTTAGCCCCATTCATCACGTCGCATAACCCACTATATATAGACCTAAAACTAAAACTGCTCCCGCCTTCTGTCGACCACTGGTTCGGTACCGATGATCTCGGCAGGGATGTATTCGCGAGAATGATATTTGGTTAAAGAATATCACTTATGGTAGGATTTGTCTCTGTAGGTATCACCATTTTTATAGGAATTATCCTCGGTTCTATTTCGGGCTATTATGGCGGATGGGTTGACACAATAATAATGCGTGTTACCGATTTGATGCTATGCTTTCCGACATTTTTCCTGATACTGGCGGTTATCGCTTTTCTGGATCCAAATATATTTAATATAATGGCCATAATCGGACTCACAGGCTGGCCCGGTGTCACAAGGCTGGTGCGCGCGGAATTCTTGAGCCTGAAACAGCGCGAATTTGTACTTGCCGCAAAAGCTCTAGGAGTACCAGAGTTCCGTATAATCTTTCGGCACATACTGCCAAACGCGCTCGCTCCGGTGTTGGTCTCTGCGACACTCGGCGTAGCCAGCGCTATCCTGACAGAATCATCACTCAGCTTTTTAGGGATAGGAGTCCCTCTACCCGCGCCAAGCTGGGGCAACATCCTTCGGATAGGTCAACGGACGATCGACTTCGCGTGGTGGCTCTCTCTATTCCCTGGATTCGCGATACTTATCACTGTTCTCGGCTACAATCTTCTCGGTGAGGGGATACGGGACGCGCTTGACCCCCGACTGAAAAACCTGTAAACTACCAAGGGTCGAAACTCATCATTATTAACTCATAATTCATCATTCGTAACATATCCCTTGACTAACCCAATCTAAATATCATAAAATCAAATACTAATTTTAGCGGATGGAGCAAAAGCAAAACATGAAGAACCTATATATTAAAACATTCGGATGCCAGATGAACGAATATGACTCAAAACGCGTCTCACACCAACTATCATCACTCGGGTACAGCCTGAACGACGATATCGGCGTAGCGGATATTATTGTCCTGAACACTTGTAGCATACGCCAGAAGGCTGAGGATAAAGTATACAGCATGTTAGGAAGGCTGAGACCATACAAGGAGAAGAACCCGGATCTGATAATCGCGGTCGGTGGTTGCGTCGCCCAACAGGTCGGCAAAAAGATACTTGGCAGACACAGGCACGTAAACCTCGTGTTCGGAACAAAAAACGTGCTTAATCTGAAGAAAATGATCGAAAAGATCGAGAAAACCGGCGGCAGATACGTCGATGTAGGCGCGAACGTGATCCGTGACGACACAATCGATGAAAAAATGGATGGCTACATGGTCGGAGCGAAAAACTCTGTCACCATAATCGAGGGTTGTAATAATTTCTGCGCGTACTGCATCGTCCCTTATGTTCGAGGTCGGGAGAGAAGCCGCCCCGAGGAACGCATACTCCATGAGGTTCGCACGCTTATCAAACATGGCGCGAAGGAAGTGACCCTGCTCGGGCAAAACGTCAACTCATACAAAGACGCGGCAAGCAGCTCAAGCGACTTCCCAAAACTACTTGACAAGGTAGCGGCAATTGACGGCTTAGAACGGTTGCGGATAATGACTTCGCACCCTAAGGATCTGACCGATGAACTGATCGACCGATTTGGCGCTATTGACAAGCTCTGTAATAACATACACTTACCGGTGCAGTCCGGTTCTAACAGCGTACTAAAATCGATGAACCGAAATTATACACGTGAAGATTACTTATCAAAAGTTGAAAAGTTGCAAAAAGTGTGTAATAATATTACAATATCGACGGATTTGATTGTCGGCTTTCCCAGTGAGAGCAAAAAAGATTTCAACGATACACTCGCCCTGCTCCGTCAAGTTCGGTATATAAGCAGTTTTTCGTTCAAGTACTCGGTGCGGCCCGGAACAAAAGCGGCGTCATTTGATGATGATGTTTCAAACAGTGAAAAATCAGAGCGGCTTGAAGAGTTACAGACATTGCAGAAAAAGATACAGCTCGAGGAGAACAAAAAGCTCGAGAAACGTGTTATGGAGATACTAGTAGAGGGAGCTAGCAAGAGTGGTGAGAATATGATTACAGGACGTACGACTTGTAATCGCGTTGTGAACTTCACAGGGGATGAAAGCCTTACAGGTAAGATAGTAAGCGTTAATATCGAAGAAAGTTATTTAAACTCCCTGTTAGGGAAGCTGGTTTAGCAACAGATAATAATGGGGAAAATAATATGCTGGTAAAAATGAAAGTCGCGGGGATAGCAATCGATCCGCTGGCAAACACACCTATCGTGATCCTGAAGGATCTCGAGGAACAAAATATAGTACCGATATGGATAGGGATACTAGAAGCGAGCGCTATTGCGGCTGAGCTGGAGAAGATATCTATTCCGAGACCTTTGACGCACATTCTGACAAAAAACATCATCAAAGCTCTCGGCGCGGAACTAAAAAAGGTAATAATCAGTGATTTAAAGGAGAGTACTTTTTTCGCCGAGCTCTTTATAGATAATGGTAAAGAAGTGATTGTTGTAGACGCGCGCCCTTCTGACGCGCTGGCGCTGGCAATCAGTATGGAAGCACCGATATTTGTTGAAGAAAAGGTAATTAACAAATCAGGCAGGGAAGGCTTGATAGACGACAAAACAAAAAAAGAATTTGAAGAAAAGAAATGGGCTGAGATACTTGATAATCTCTCACCAGAGGATTTTGGAAAGTACAAGATGTAATAACAAAATAACGCCATTTATTAACCGGGAACGGATTTCGTGAAAATCACCAACAACACACAAGAGACTGATCACTTTTTTAAACAGGCGCTCTTAAACCCTCAAAAGAACGAGCTCTTATATGTGCTTGACTCTTGTTGCAAGATCGTAAGCGAAAAAAACCTGCGCGTTCTACATAAGAGAATTCTCACAGAAACGCTCAAAAGCCTGCACGCCAAAAAAGGCGCAATATACTTTTTAGAAAACGAAAACATATTCAGGATGCTTGAATCAGATGGCATCACTGAGCAAGAAGCGCCTCAATGGAAGAATATAAGCGAAAACGTAAAGAATGAGCTAAAAGTAAACAGTAAAGCGTTTTATGAGATAAATGAAGACAGGACGGTCAACACAAAGTCGCTCCTGCTACCGATCCATTACAATGGTAAACTTTATGGAATTGTGCAGGTCAAAAACCGTCGAATACTTGAAAGCTTCCCCAAAACTGACGTGAGTGTCGCGATACAGTTGATGGAATTTATCGATATAGCGATCAGTAACGCGAAAACATCAACCCAAACGAAGCACTCTACACTGCGACTGCATAATAAGAAAACTCTCGCGGCAAATTATTTCCACGAGTTTTTTTCCATAGAGCTGAAACGGGCAAAACGTTACAGCAAAACATTCTCCATCATCTACTTAGTCATTGAAAATCTTGATGATATCAAACGCGCACTATCTGAAGAAATTGCTGACAAATTTGTAAACAATCTTCTCGACAAAGCAAATGGGGTCATAAGAGAAACCGACTTTATTGTTGAAGAGGCTGACAATAAATATTTCATCATGCTACCTGAAACCGATTATTTCGGTTCCTTGATCACGCTGAGAAAGCTTGACTCTTTTATCGCCGGGGCGATTGTAGAAAGCGATTCTGCTGACATGTCGGTCTTGATCAGGATGACTTCAGTATCGTTCCCAAAAGATGGGGAGACGCAAAGAGAGCTGTTTGGTTCGCTGTCAGCACGTGTAAAAGGGGCTCGCGGCAGTATTATTGACAAAGTAAAAGGCAAGTCAAAAAACTTCTGGGAGATTCTCACTGATCTGCTCGGAGATGAAAACAACTATTCGTATGAAAACGATACCGGAAAACTAACTGATATAAGGACAGCTTTCACTGATATTCAGGATGAAAAGGGGGTCACTCGTTACGCGGTGTTTCACCCAACCATCATCAAACGGATCGAGAGTATTTTGCTGAATGAAACAGCGTTGAGCTCAGAGCGAAGAGGGATACTCTATATCGGCACTCCTGAACCAGCAAACATATTTAATGTTCTAAAAGAGTTGCCTGACTTCGAGAGGTCAAGCGCGAGGTTCTTTCTGATTACGTCTCAGTGTGAAAAAGTGCTTACATTTCCTAACCTTACTTACATTTTTGCTTCTGACAACTTTTTACCTGAGCATTATTTCATAATATACCTCAATGAGGAGTACGCTTATGGGCTCCTGGCCATAAAGGGATCGAATGGCAATTTTCTAGGGATACACACTTCTGACTCGGCGTTTTTAGAAAGTCTGATACTTAAGTTACAGAACCAATATCTTCTTCAGGAGCAACTCTAAATGGAAGAGAAAAACATTCTGATAGCTGATGAGGATCAACGGATGATTGTCCGGCTCAAGGACTCCTTGATACCGCTCGGCTTTGTCGTTAACAGCGCGCTAAACGGCGCTATCGCGCTCCAGAAAATACTGAACGACCCACCGGATCTTATTTTGATGGAGGTAGACCTCAAGATTATATCTGGTGGCAAAGTCGCTGAAATACTTCAGGCAAACCCACGGATGGTCGACATCCCTATCCTCTTTTTCAGCCGCGAACAGCAGTCAGTCGAAGCGTTCAACAAGCTGAAAGACACATTCATCCTTAAACCGTTCAACTACGATGAAGTGCTGTCGAAAATACTAAAATACTTTAAGCATAGCGAGAAAACGCCCAACGCGGCTCATATAGAGAAGGAGACATCAGGTCATCTTTCTCAGATATCGCTCGTAGACCTGCTTCAGGTCTTCAGTATGAACAAAAAAAGCGGAAAGCTGATTATCGCTTCCCAAGAAGGTACCGGGACTATTTACATCAAAAACGGCGCCGTGATCAACACAAAGATCAATAAGATTTATGGCGAAAAAGCTTTCTACCGCCTGCTCGCCTGGAGAGAGGGGCGATTCAACTTCATACCGATAGATTTCCGTCCCGGTGAGATAGAAGGAATCGCCAAAATATCAAAAACTACGGATAACCTTCTGATGGAAGGCCTTCGGCAACTGGATGAATGGCAAAGGATAAAGGGTAACTTCCCTGACTTTGATACATCCGTAAAACTAAAGCTCGACCCAAAATCTATGACAGATGTCAAACCAGTCACTCAAGAAATATTCATAATGCTTGAATTTTACAGTGATATCAGAAGTATCGTCGATAACTGTTCTTTTTGTGACTTTGAGGTACTAAAAACGCTTTCAGTTCTCCTCCAAAAAGGGGTGCTAGAGGAGATGCCGCATACCGAAAAAAGGGAAAGCGCTTCCTTCTTGCTTTCACCTGACCACCTCGTAAGGATAAAAAAGCGGCTTATGGGAGCAAAAAGCTACCGTTTGAACAAACGTTTTGGAAAAGTGCTCGTGCTCGGTGGCGATCATGCCATACTGACCAAGGTTATCCAAACGTTTCTACTCCTCAAGGAATTTTCGCTACAAAAGGAAAACTTCTTCGATCAGAACGATGCGGGGAATAACAGCAGAGCAAGTATGCCTGCCGCTTCTGACATAAATAGTGCGGACTTTCTTGGTATCTTAGGGGTACTCAAACTCACTGAGGGGATGAACATAATGTTTTACTCTCTGCCACTCTTTGACAGCTTCAAACCGCTTTGGACCGCCTTCTCTCAGGATATTATCGATGTGCTACTGCTCATACCAGAAAAAGACGGTGAAAATAGAAATAATATAATCAACGCATACGATTTCTTTAAAAACAACTTAAAAAAAATCGTAAAACCGGTGCTGATAACCGATTCACCATTGAGCGATGAGGAGTTTACCGAGATCAAAAGAACCTACGGTATTAATGAAATATACAAGTACAACACAACAGATAAAGAGGGTATAAAGAATTTTTTCGTCAACCTTCTGATCGAAACATTATAAATTTTCTTTAATTATGGGAAAAGATAGGGATAACTTAGGAGATATTCATGATAGATTTACACATGCACACTTTTTTTAGTGACGGGGAGCTTATACCGTCTGAACTCGTCAGGCGCGCGGAAGTAATCGGCTACAAAGCTATGGCGATCACCGACCATGTTGATATATCTAACTACGACCTTGTGGTGCCGCGCATCATCAAAGCCGCCAAAGAGCTTACTAAATCCGGCAACATAACGGTTCTCCCGGGTGCTGAGATCACTCACGCGCCACCGTCATCAATAAAAGATCTCGCCACCGCGATCCGCGACCTTGGCGCCAAAGTGATAATCGTTCATGGAGAGTCTATCGTCGAGCCGGTAGCTACCGGTACAAATTTATGCGCGGTTCAGGCCGATATCGACATTCTAGCGCATCCGGGGCTGGTGGATGATGAGACATGCGAACTCGCGAAAGCAAACGGAATATATTTTGAGATAACTTCACGCAAGGGGCACAGCCTGACAAACGGCTATGTAGCCGCAATGGCGAAGAAATATGATATACCAATGGTATTAAACAGTGACACACACTCGTGCGGTGATATGCTGAGCGCGAGCAATGCGAAAAAAGTCCTTTTGGGCGCGGGGCTGACGAAACAGCAGATTGAAAAGACGCTCAATAACTCAAAAGAGATTGTAAGTAAAAAGCTTTGACTATCTGGCTTTAATCAGACTCAAAATATCATCCATACTGTGATTCTTAAGCCACGAAAGAATATACCTTTTCTTAAATCGCCACTGCCTGCCGCTCTTAAAACCACGTAAATAGCCTCTGCGGGCAAGAAGGGTTATGTCGTCTGGGGATACCTCTAAAAGCCGCGAAATATCGCTACTTTTCAATATCTTTGGCATCCTAGATGTATTTTCTGTAATGTTCATTTTTTTCTACTCATATTGTACTACGATTCAAAACAAAAAAATGAGCAGTTTTGCGTCTTGCTCAGGACAAAATCCGGCAGCCTTCATCACAATGCGCAGTTCTTGGAATCATAAATCTTTTCAAATTACTCACCTCCTTCATCTTTAGTGTAATAGTAATCATATCTTGTTCAATCTATATATTAATATAATACCATATTCTCTATTTGTCAATTGCCAAAAGTCAAAAAAATTTCCATTTAACTTAGGAACCTCACCCAAAACGACGGCTATTACATTGACAGTGCGTAAGTGTTGGTAAGTAAAAGGGGCTAACCTTGCGTATATATTTTTTCGATAAAGGAGAAAAAAGAGTTGATCGACAAAAATCACACGGTACCGATTTGCCGGCAATACTCCTAGTCGAAGACTCCTGCACGACCTGCTTTTATGTATAAAAACTACTGCCGTCGTCCCGAACTAGTTTCGGGATCTACCTGGATTTATTAGGATTAGCAGATCCTGAAATAAGAGGCGCGCCTCAAATTCAGGACGACGTTTTTGGAGTCGCTCAGGAGTCTTAGTCGTGTGTAAATAGAGTAGAATGCTGTGGAATATGACGGTGTTAAGTTGTCTATAATTCTTAATTAATGGCTTCATAGTCATTCATTTTTATATCACCAACCAGCATGAGATGATGTTGCGCTTTCGCTTTCAAGTAAATACCAGTCATCACCTTCGAACACCCAAAAAGCATACGAAGTAGTGGTTATAGGAGGGGATGATTTTTCAAAGAGTGTGACAGTCTTCATTTTGACTTTCGCGCGAGTATTGTTGAGCTCTATCAAGATGATCGAGGCATCACGTTGATAATAAGATGACTCAAAACTACGACCACGCAAAAACTCTAAGTATGACTCTTTTGTAAATAGTTTCTGAAACCCAGAACTGCGAAAACTCCACATTTTGTCATAATCGCTATTGTTTTTGCTTAAATCGAACTCAAGTACGCGTTTTTGCAAGCGCACTTCCCGCCACTCTTTATCAGTAGTTTTCACTATCCGGTATGAGCAAGCAAAAAGACTTGCCGCCAACACAATACAGATCAATAGCTTTAGACGCATATCTGCCCCAGCAAACACAATTCGAACCTGAGATGAGGAGAAGTGGTATAAAAGCATCCCCCTCTTCCACGGCAGGAGAGGGGGATGCTTTTATACCTTTTTGTATTTACCACCAGCCATCAAGCATAGTCATTTTTGAGCCACCGGCATATACGAGGACCCACTTATCATTTTCACGCTCCCAGAAGTTATAGATATCAGCTTCCATTACGCTCGCGTCTGCTTTAGGCTTAACCATGTAGGTCATTTTTACCTTCGCCTTGTCACCTCTGATGTCGATTCCCTTCACCAGGTAGTCTACGCTGTCATAAGAAGACATGTGAGAATCTGTCCCTAAAAAGTCCGCCTCACGGATGCTTACACTCTTGATCAGGTCTCCCTCTATAGTTGCCTCATTTTTTACATTTTTCTTGCTACAAGAGCAACTGGTAATAAAAACAAGTAACAACATACAAGCAAATAATTTTAAACTTAAACGCATTTTTGAGTCCTCCTTATTTGTGGTTAATTATGTAGGTGCTGAAGAAGCCGACCCTCGGTATCATCGTTAAGTAAGTGTGGATAAGTACACCTGTGGGTACACAGCAAAGCGTAGATAACGCTTCAAAATGCCACGTCCTCTATTTATTTAAGTTTACAACAAATGTACGCATAAGTCAAGGTTCTAGCAACCTCGGGTGTATTTGATCGGCATGATGGTCTTTTTTTGCTATCAGCAAACTCGAAACAGATAAGAATCATTAAGATTAACAACATATTTTTTGTATTAAAATCACTTCTGGTAAAGCGCGGGCATAACATACCCGTATGGAGTGGTTGCCCTTGGTAGGCTCTCAGAGTGTCCGATGAAGAAGAAGCCGCCAGGTGCAGTGTTATTGTAAAACCTGCTTACTAAGGCATCGCGAGTGACTTGATCAAAATATATCATTACATTTCTGCAGAAGATTACATCAAACGGTTTTTTGAACGGGAAGCATCTGTTCATCAGATTAAAGCTACGAAAAGTTACTTCACGCTTTACCTGATCGATTACCCCCCACTGGTCAGCGCCAAGAGGTCTGAAGTACTTCTGCTTCAAGTAAGCAGGCAGTCTCGACACTTGGTCGCTCATATAAACTCCCGCCTTAGCGGTCTCAAGCACCTGTGATGATATGTCAGTCGCGAGGAGCCCCGCGTCCCAAAGCGGATATTTTTCGGCAAAAAACTCAAGTAGCAACATCACCAACATATATGGCTCTTCACCAGTTGAGCATCCGGCGCACCAAATCCTGATATCGTTGCGGTTGTTCTTCTGCAAGCTTTCAACAATATATGGCAAAGCCCGATCAATAAAAAAACTGAAGTGCTCTTTTTCTCTATTAAAATAAGTATAGTTTGTTGAAATAAAATCCGCTAGGTCAACAAGACTTTTCCCGCTCTTGTCAGCTAATATACTCTCATAATAGCTATGAAAAGTCCTGAACCCATGATTTTTCAAAAGCTTTTGCAGTCGGCTCACAATAAATGACTTTTTCTTATTCGACAGATTGATTCCAAAACGATCATAAATAAGAGTTTTGATAAGTACGAACTCTTTTTCTGTAATAGTCATAGGTTTCATTTTATAGTTGCTATCAGCAATATCCATAGGTAAAGTCATATCCATTGTTTACTCTCAGTTTTTTTTAATAGCATGAGTGTTATGTAAATTGGTTACCGGGTTAATAAAAATGCCGGGGACAGTATGCGTATAGTCCCCGGCATTAATGTTTTCTAGTACTTCCCGAACTCGCTATCATCGAGAGCAATCACATCGCTTGGTTTCGCCATGGAGGCCCTTCTGTCAATACCCGCGTCATGATGCGAAATCGCGGCTTTCGCTTCTGGCTCATAATGTTGCCCCGCGGAACGTTCAACACCACCAAGCATTCTTACATTGGATTCACCGGTAAGTTTAAATGATTGCAACATCCCTTGTAGCTGTGACGCCTGACCAGACAGCTCTACAGCGGCAGACGCGCTTTCTTCGGCATTCGCGGTATTCTGTTGAGTTACCTGATCGATCTGCACTAACCCCTGATTGATCTGAGTGATACCTTGCGCCTGCTCGTTTGACGCGGCGGCAATCTCACCGACAAGATCAGTCACTTTAGTAACGCTTGAGACAATCTCACCAAGAGCCTCAGCGGTTTTTGAAGCTATCTCACCACCAGTCTCTACCTTTTTGACAGAACCCTCTATCAGGTCCGCGGTCTCTTTGGCAGCCTTCGCGCTCCTTGCGGCAAGGTTTCGTACCTCTTCGGCGACAACAGCAAATCCTTTACCATGCTTACCGGCACGCGCGGCCTCTACGGCGGCGTTTAAGGCGAGCAGGTTTGTCTGAAAAGCTATCTCATCTATCACCTTAATAATCTTGGAGATGCTCTTACTCGATGAGTTAATCTCTTCCATAGCTCCGGTCATCTCCTGCATCCGCTTATTACCAGTATTGGCGACATCACGCGCCTGCTTAGAGAGCTGATTTGCCTGCGTCGCGTTTTCAGCGTTCTGCTTGGTCTGAGAACCAAGCTCGGTCATAGCTGTTGTTATCTGCTCAAGGGAACTAGCCTGCTCAGTCGCCCCTTGCGAGAGAGACTGGCTGGAGTCAGACACCTGCTGAGCGCCGGCAGTTATCTGCTGAGACCCCATGGACACCTGTCCAAGGATATCGTTAAGAGAAGTCAGCGAAGCGTTAATAGCATCTTTAATTATCGCGTGATCGCCTCTATAATTACCAGAAACTCCCTTCGTTAGATTACTGTCCGCCATGTGCTCAAGGCTAACCTTAGCCTCTCTGATAGGTTCAAGAATGGCGTCAAGCATCTCATTAATACCGCCAATAAGCTCACACCAACTACCCTGGAATTTTTGGGAGTTACCACGCGCGTCAAGCTCGCCTTCCTGAGCTGCCGTGATAAGACCGTTTGTCTCGTTGAGCAAACCTCCCATAACATCTATGCAAGTATTCAAACTTACCTTGATTTCATTAAAATCACCCCGGTATTCTTCGGTTATAGTCGCGGGGACGATTCCTTTACTTATCTGCCCTACATAATCCGATGTCATTTTGATAGGTTTGACAAACGCTTCCACAGTATTGTTCATTCCTTTTACAATGCCCTGGAACTCAAAGTTAATTTTATCAACATCAGCGCGTATTTTTAGATCTCCTGCCTCAACCGCGTCAGACAGCTTCGTACTCTCTACTAACAAAGCATTTATGATCTTACTAATATTTTTTGAGAAGAATATGCCGAGGAAGAGAGCAATAACAACACCAATAAATGTCGTGGCTAACATTATCCTGTCAGAACTGGCGCTAGACTTATCAGATGCGTTTTTCGCGTTAAGAGCTTCGCCTTTAGCAATTGTTTCAATCTCCCCAAGCTGACCGATCATTAATATTCCGATTTCATCAGTCGCTTTATCCAGCTCTCCAAGTTCATGTTTAGATTCAATCATGTTTTTTGTTAGAGCCATTAAACTGGATGCTTTCACTTGGAACTCTTCGTCATGCGTCTTATTGATCAAAGCAATCATTTCTCTAATTTTTGGGTCAGTTACCTTTGCGATTTTACCTTCTGTTGTTTCAGCGCCATTAAGCAGAGCGTTAACCCAATTATCAAACTCCGCTATTGTTAAGTCATACTCTTTTTTCGAGTCACTAACTTCAGCGATATTTTGCGCCAGCAAAGAGTCACCAATAATTCCTCGACTTTTTGTAATGGTTGTTTTTATCTCCATAGATACATCCGCCCAAGTGTTTTCAGTGCTTAGTATTTTGGCCGCGGAGCTAGAAGCGCCTCCAATCTTTTTGTTAATTCTATCCTTGATCAAACCTTCAATTTTTTCAGCCTGAGTAATAACATGATTGTACGCTGTAATAAAATCAGCCCTACTACTAACTACTTCTTTTTCCGTAATGAAGTGTGAAGCGGCCAAGTCCCTTAGTTTCTCAATGTTTGGCTGAAACTTATTGTTGTGAAAAGCGTCAGCGTCATTGACCATAGCCCTCAGTTTATCTGATTTGCTTGCGTATATCACCCCACCATCAGTGTTGGCGCCGTTCAAAATAGCGTCAGTGTGTTTATCAAAATACGCCACGTTACTTTGATGCTCCTGCCATACAGCGTCAAGCTCTTCTTTGTCACCTGCGGCAAGAATCTCCATTATCATCTGCATATCAGCAGTTACAGCTAACTTCATGTCCATTGCCGCGTTGACTACTGAAGAAGCGTCCACTACTTGCTGAAAACCCTCCCCCACTTTATTCAGACCACGATAGCCCTCATAACCTACAATAGCTGTTATTATAATTATTATTATAAAAGCTCCTATAAGTTTGTTTCCCATTTTCATTTTTTCAAACATGTTCTATCCTCCCCTTACGAGTAAACTAATAATATCATAAAATTCAAGTGAAAAACGCATGGACTTATTATTACCACGCGTTATTTAAAATGTCATCCCAAAAGGCTTCTATTGGGGATCCAGCCCCAAACATCACATTAAACTTAAACAAAGTTTATTCGCTTTGCTTAGAGTTTAGTCCTAGGTTCCCGATTACTACCTCGGGAATGACGTTGTGGCAACCTTCGGGAATGACGAATGACATGGCGTGAAAGCTTGCCGGGTTAATAACATATACTGATTATGCCGCCGTATCAGTAGCTGTGTCTTTTATAGCGTCAAGTTCTTCATCATGAAGAAGTTTACTCACATCAAGGAGTATCTTGACTTCTTCACCTATCTTCCCCATCCCCTGAATGAACCTGCCATTTGTACCTTTGCCGGTCCGCGGTGGTGGTTCGACCTGATCCTCAGGGATATTCGCCACCTCGCTCACTTCGTCAACAACCAGTCCGACAGCCATATCATTGATATTAACAACAATGATACATGTGCGGTCATCATATTCCCGGGGTGGCAACTTAAACCTAGTCCGAACATCTATAACCGGTATGATCTTACCCCGCAGGTTGATGACTCCCCGCACAAAATCAGACATGTCGGGTACCTCGGTAATCCTCTGGATACCTATGATCTCGGTAACATGCCGTATCTCCACACCATAATCCTCTTTCGCAAGGTGAAATGTAAGATACTTATCCTTCTGAGCGTCTTCATCATCCTCATCGTAAAGGTCATTGTTAACATCTTCTACTTTTGTCATTTCTTCGCCCTCCTTATTTTATAAATGGAATATTCAAACATCTAGTGCCATCAAGGCATAACCGGATTACACAATCTCGATTAAGCTAGTCGCGTCAAGTATAAGGCTTACCTCACCTGTTCCAAGTATTGTACACCCAGAAACTCCTTTTACGTTACCAATATATTTTGAGAGTCCTTTTATCACCGTCTGCTGTTTTCCTAACAGTTCATCCACAAATAAGCAGAAATGCTTATCATGCGACTCGACAAGAACAAGTATCCCATCCTCAAATCTCTTGGCGTCGGGCTCTTTTTTCAAAACTTCATGCAAGCGTAGAATAGGAAAGAAACTCTCACGTACCCGAACAACCTCATGACCATCGGGCGAAACAATAATAGCGTCTGGTGTGGGGCGGAACGTCTCTTGGATCGAGAGAATAGGCATGATACATTTTGTGTCACCAACACGCAGCAACATCCCCTAGATTATCGCCAATGTAAGCGGTATGCGCAAAGTCACCTTTGTACCGTGCCCAGCCTTGCTCTGGATCTCGATTCTACCGTTAATTTTTTGCAGGTTCTGATTGACAACATCCATCCCGACGCCACGCCCTGAGACATCAGTTATTTTTTCAGCGGTGGAGAAGCCAGCATGGAATACAAGCGCGAAAATTTCTTTGTCACTCATCCCAACGCCATCACCATTTATAAGCCCTTTTGTTATAGCTTTTTCAATTATTTTTTCACGGTTTAAACCTCTGCCGTCATCTTCGATTATAATCCATACTTCACCTTCTTCGTGGCTGGCAGTCAACGTGACATGCCCGGTAGCTGTTTTACCGGTAGCGATTCTTTCATCAGGTTGCTCCAGTCCATGGTCAAGAGAATTGCGAATCAAATGCACCAGAGGATCTGTAATGATTTCAATTACTGTCTTATCTACCTCTGTCTCCTCACCGATGAGTTTAAAATCTACCTTTTTACCCGCTTTTGAGCTCAAATCATGAACAAGGCGTATCATCCTCCTGAAGAGCCCGGCAACCGGCACCATCCTGATCACCATCGACACCTCCTGCAAATCTCTGATTATCTTATCCATCTGTTGTGAGGCTTTGTTGAAGTTTTCAAGCTCAAGACCGGTTAAATCTGGATTGTTCACAACCACGTTCTCGGCTATTACCAACTCACCAATCAGGTTTATGAGGCTGTCAAGCTTGTTCAGGCTTACCCTTATATCCTGTTGTTTGGCTACTTTCTTAACACTCTTTGGAGCTACACTTTTAGGTTTCATTTCTGGTTTCGGTCTTATATCATCCTGTTTCCTAAGCGCCTTTGATATTTGCGGCTCTGTCACAACCCCCTTATCAATTAATATCTGCCCTATAGGCTTTCTCTGTTCCTCAAGAGCGGCCTCAATATCCTCAGGCGCTACGACACCCTGCTCCACGAGTATATCGCCAAGCCTAACCGGCACTTTTTCCTCATTATTTCCTTGCCCATCAAGCCAACCTTTTGGTAAAAGACTTTCAAGAACATCCAGGTACAGGTGCAAGTTGTTTATATCGCCATCTCCACCATCAGCGACATTACTTACCGCGGACTTCAAAACATCACAAAACTCCAGCAATACTTTCGCTGTCTTGTGTTTGTCTATATTGACATCAGCTTTTACAGCATCGAGCGTTGTCTCCATATCATGCGTCAACTTTTCAATGCACTCGAACCCAAAGAAACCGCAGTCTCCTTTGAAGCTATGTATATTCCTGAAAAGCTCGGCAACAACATCTGTATTATCAAGATCGTTTAGCCATTTCAACAATCCCTGCTCGAATGAAAGTAACAGTTCCTCTGTTTCAGCGACAAACTGCTCGACCATCTCAGTAGTTATCGTAAATGGCTCTTCCTCTGTGACATTATCTGGTTCTTCAAGAGATGTGGCGCTTACATCTTGAGGGCTATCAGGCTTAGCTTCCCCTCCAGCAAGCGCAATCTCCCTGGAATCACTTAATCTACGTTTCGCATCAACAATGGCTACCTTTAGTTTTTCTGAAACATCTGCCGCACTGTCAAGCATCCCGACATCATCCATATTATCCACCAGGTACTCAAGCGCGGCTTTCGAAAAATCACAAGCATCACATAGAATATCAACGTGTGACGAATCCATTTTAATAGAACCGGATCGTATTAGGTCAAGCAGATTTTCAGCGGAATGCGCGACACTTGATATGTTTTTCATATCCAGAAATCCCGCGCTACCTTTCATAGAGTGAAAAAGACGGAAGATAGCGTTGATAGTGGCGTTATTCCCATTAGTGAGTTGGAAAACATCACATTCTATGCAACCCTGCTTCGATGAGGTGGCAGGGCAGGACATATTCACGCTTTCAATATAACCACAATGCAACCAGCATGGGAAATCATATTGTTTTTCATACCTCGGGCATGGTAAATTGCCGCATTCTGTTATCTTCCAACAGTTTACGGGTCTACAACTCTGCCCAAGCTCAATAATAGTTGGTTCAAGCTGCTCGATCATGTCCTGAGTTTCCTGAACGAACTCCTCTATAATTTCTTCTTGTTCATTAGCTAGAAAATTATTCATCTGATATTATAATCCACCCCAATTTTTAATTTACAAAACTACTTAGCTAACATCTTCATTAAAATATTAACGTACATATACATAAAGTCAAGTGGGAAAATAATGAAAAATTGAAAAAAAAAATTAACAAGAAAGGATGACCTAACGTGGGTTTAGGGCACTACCCATAAAGGTGACGTGGGGGGGGGAGCCCCGTAGAACTGGCATAAAATATTTACAAAAGTGTATTAAATGGTATTGCGATATCTTCGTCTGTCTTAATTTGTGGAATATAATCAGCTACTAAAGGAAATGAGTTTAGGTCCTGCTCGATACTCGTCCTGAGAAATGAATCGACCCAGCGGAAAATATTGTTTTCCCTCACCGAGCGACGCATCTTACGCATCCGGGTTCGTTGCTCTCCCTTATCCATCGTAATGGCTTTATATATTGTCTCTGCTACTCCCTCGATATCATAAGGGTTTACCAGTAGTGCGTTCTTTTGCAGTTGTGTGGCAACACCGGCAAACTCACTTAGGATAAGCACGCCGCTTTCATCAACGCTTGCCGCGCAAAACTCTTTTGCCACAAGGTTCATACCGTCCTTGAGTGGAGTTACCAACGCGGTCTCACAGGTGCGGTAATAAGCGAGCAACTCTACACGACTGACGCTACGGAAAATATAATGGATAGGAACCCACCCAGACTGTGTGAACTTCCCGTTAATTTCACCGACGAGCCGGTCTATCTCCTCCTTCAGCTCATAGTACTCCGGGATATCCTCTCTACTCGGTACGACTATTTGTATGAGAGTGACCTTGCCGCATAGCTCTGGATAGCGTATCAGCGCCGTCCTGAACGCTTCAAGTTTGTTTGGTATTCCTTTTGTGTAGTCAAGCCGGTCAACCCCTAAGATAAGATGCCGCCTCGGCAAGTCCTCATGAATGTACCACGCCTTTTCAGAAACCGCGGTCGCGCCAGCCTGTCTTGCGAACTCATTGTAATCTATACTGATCGGGAACGCACCTATCCGAGACTCCCTGTCATTGACACGGCAGTTGAGTACCTGCCCTTTACCATGGATATTAACGTCTTTTATAAGAGTACGGACACATTGGACAAAATTACGCCTGTCACGCAGAGTCTGAAAACCGATCAGGTCATACTCAAGTAGAGCTTTCAGAATCTCAAAACGCCACGGCAATTTTACAAAAATATCAAGCGCCGGGAACGGGATATGAAGAAAGAATCCCATCTTGCTGTTGATTTTCAGCTTTCTCAGCTCCTTACCGACGCTCATCAAATGATAGTCATGAACCCAGATGTAATCGTCTGGCTTTACGCAGTTGGCTATTACGTTGGCGTATTTTGAGTTGACATCGAGGTAACTCTTCCAATATTCAACGTCAAAATTACACCGCGTCTGGAGGTCATGAAAGAGTGGCCAGATTATCTCATTGGAAAAGCCATAATAAAATTTCTTGAGCTCTGCTTCAGTAAGGTTCACAGCCCCAAAGGTATAGCCCAAGGTATCTGAAACGCTATTAAGCATATCGCTAAGCCCCGGAACAGCTTCAGTCGCTCCAGGCCAACCGATCCACAAACCGCCACGGTTTTTTAGCACTGGCGCAAGCGCGGTGACAAGCCCGCCAGAACCTTGAGCGAGCGTCCAGTCATTTTTTTGTTTCTTCAAAACGATCGGCAATCGGTTTGACACGATAACCAAGCGATGATTTTTTGTTTGTTCTTCTGCTATCACTCAAGTCACCCTCTGATAGTTATATATGAACAGCCGGTTCTTGCGCCGTTGATCCCTTGTTAATAAAAAGTGTTTGCGTCGGGTAAGCAAACTCTACCCCCTCAGCCTTAAACTGCCGCATCATATCAAGATTGATGCACTGCTGAACATCCATATACACATTATAGTCTGGTTTTTTCACGTAATAAACAACTTCATAATCAAGCGAAAAATCCCCGTATTTATTAAAGTGAGCCCTGTCAAAACGCGCGTCTGCCTGCCCCTCGATTATTTTTTTCACCATATTTGGTATCGCCGCCACCTTTTCGACCGGTGTTTCATACACCACCCCAAAAGAAAACACTATCCTGCGCTCATACATCCGTTTATAGTTTCTGATACGGCTGTTTAAGAGATCATTGTTCGAGAAGACTATCTGCTCGCCAGAGAGACTGCGCAAACGTGTCGTCTTTAGACCTATATGCTCCACCGAGCCGAGATAATCACCAACGATTATAAAATCACCAATAGCGAATGGCTTGTCGAGTACTATCGACAGTGACGCGAGGAGATCACCCAGAACATTTTGCACCGCGAGCGCTACAGCTATACCACCAACGCCAAGCCCGGCGATAAGCGCCGTGACATCGATACCAAGGTTGTCGAGTAGAAGCAGGAATGTCACAACCCAGATAGCGGTCTTCACAATAAAACTTATCGCGTTTATAGTCGCTTTGTTGCTCACCCCCGGCTCAGCTTTCAGACTTAGGTATCCTTTTGTCCATAGGCTCACTGTAGCGCTACCCCAGATAGCGGCCTGGATGATAAAAGCGATTATCGCGACAGTAGTGACCAGCGCGAACGCCCCCACCGGTAAAGTCAAGACAAGCGTACCTAAGTAGAACGACAAACATAGCAGAAAAAATGGCTTCGTTTTGTTAAGCAGACTCGCGGCGAGATCATCGAGGTTAGTCTTTGTTTTTTTTGCCAACTCAGATAGACTGTGAGCGACAACTTTTTTTAGCCCTCTCAGCAGAAACAGTGATATTAGCGTAATTCCTATCGCCAAAACCCAAAGCCTCAGCGGATTCCCAAAAATAATCTTATCAAAATATTTTATTATCTCACCCACAGGCATTCCTCCATTTATCCAAAAATTCCAGCAATTCACCCGGCGGCGTAATCCATATATCAGCCGCGGTCGACCTGAACTCCCACCGCACCAGCACTCTAAGCCCCCGACCCTTCAGCGCCTCAAAAGCGTCCTCGTCAGTCAGGTCATCACCGAGGTACGCGACTACAGCCTCTTCACCCGCTTCGCTCATGATAGTGTTCACCGCGTCGCCTTTGTTTTTGCCCGGTACCCGCAGCTCAATACCACCATCAAACTCATGCAGGTCAAGCTCACTCATGCGCGCGATACCGCCCCACGCTTTAATTACTTTCGTTTTAATTTTTTTCGCGATGTCTTCTTCTACCCCACGCAGGTGAAGCGCTCTGCTACTTGGTTTCTTCTCGCTGAACTCTTCAAGCCCTTCGTCAGCTAACCACTTGTCAGATTCAGCAAAAATCCTCGTTGCCTCGGCGCTCAACTCCACCGCATAGTAGGTTCCATCAGGCATGAGACGTTCAGAACCGTGACATCCCCATATTTCAGGTAGTGTCTTGAGCCCGAGAAGCGGTATCAGCTCACGAGTCCAGCGCCCAGATATAACGACAACGCGCATGCGACCAGTAGCGATAATCGCATCCAACCGCTCACGCACACCGTCATAAGGCACAGCTTTATCGCGCTCGACACAAAAAGGCGCAAGAGTACCATCGTAATCTATAAGTAAAACAGTTTTTTTTGATTTGCCAAGTTTAGAAAAAAAAACAGACATGTCAATATTTGAATTCAAAACTCTCAATTTAACTCTATTCTATCTTCTGTGCCATGCAACAACCCTACTAACAATGTCAAATGCCCACGAAGAAGTCTCGTTATCAAAAAGTTTTCACGCACAAATTCCTTCGCCTTTTGCCCCATCTCAAATAGTTTGTCCCGGTGATGAAGCAGATACCGTATTCTAAGCGCGGCTCCCTCAGGCGTACTCACCAGAAAACCGGTGTGGTGATTTATCACCTGTAGACGGATGCCTCCGGTATCGCCACCGATGACAGCTTTGCCCTTCCACATCGCTTCGGTCACAGTAAGACCAAACCCCTCCCTGATAGACTTCTGCAAAACTATGTCTGACGCACGCTGAAGAGCGTTGATAGTGCGGTGCGCGTCTGGTGGCAACAAAAGGACATGTATATTAGGATCATCCGCGGCAGCGTTACGCACCTCGTTGAGCATGATCTCGCCCTCAGGATCGTCAGAAGCGCTTCCGCCGGCAAGCGCGAGCTGAATATCAGGGATGAATTTTTTCGTAAACCGGTACGCCCTTATGACACCGACAGGGTCTTTAAACTTGTCAAAACGTGACACCTGCAAGATGAATGGCTTGTGCGGATCTATATTAAAGCGTGAATATACTTTTTTTACCTCTTTTTTGCTCAGGTGTATGTTCTTTTCGGTCAGTGGATCTATACTCGGTGGTATAAGAAACTGCGGGTGCGGTAACACCTGCGAAAACACCGCCAGCGAAAAAATACTCGCGTCATAGTCAACTACGTAATTCTTGAGATACTTCCACACCGGTCGGTAAGGATGGCTACCGTCTATGTGACAGCGCCACACCCACTTCCCCTTACGGTTCGGGCAGTTTTTTAGGATTGCCGCCGGCTGAGGGTCATGAATAAAAACGAAATCGGCTTCCTCAAGCTTGCTCCGCAACTCCTCGGCGCACTTCGCGTTTGTATCCTCATACACCTTGAGCAGAGAGTCCGGCAGACTCACCTGACTGCCTTGGAGCGCATTGTGGAAACGCTTTGTACACTGGTAGAAGTCAGCCTCACCGGTTATGATCTCCCAACTCGAATCGATACCAAGCTCCCGCTGAAGCGGTATAAGCTTTGTGAGGATTTCCGCGACCCCACCACCAACACGCGTGGAGTTAACGTGAACGATCTTCATCCCTTTCAGCGGCGCGGCCAACTGCTTTAGGTGACCGATAACCGCCTCACCAGTAATTTTTGCGTAATCATCTAGCAGTGACATTATTTTTTGGCTCCTTTAGCTTTGCTGTCAAAATAATGACGAAGCAATGTAACAAGCTGTTGCCTTAGTTCAGCCAGCGTAATAAAATATGGATCAATATTCGCGATACGATCAGCGAGTTTTTCGTATTCGTTGCCGAACCCTGTCAGCCACGCCTCAAAATCATCAACAGAGTCTTTTGTCCTGCGGCGCGCGTCGATAAAGTGATAAAAAATACTACCGACAGACATGTCCCGCACCGCGGCTGTAAGTTCAGGTGGTGTTTCGATACGATTATGAGTGTCAAACACGACGATATTAGAACGGATGAAGTGAAACTGCTGATCCGCCCGAGCCCACGGCACCATCTCGCTTTCGTCGAGCCGCTCCTCAACTACATCCACGAGCTCCTGCCTAAGCGCCTCAAGGTCGTTAAACTCTGTCGGATCGATCACACCAAGCTGTTCGGCAAGGCGTGTGTCGTGAAGACCGTGATAAGCCCAACTCGCGAAATCGTTGTTGTACTCAGGGTCATCAAAACCCGGGCGCAACAACCCGCCCCAGAAGTGATAGTAGATGCAACTCGAATGCACCCGAATCAGGTGGTCACGCAATTCTCGCAGATTCTGCGCCCGGTGCCCCACCGCTATCGCCGCGAGCGCGCAGTCTTTTATCGCGAATGGTACCTGCTTTTTTTTAACATTTTCACCGTTTGCCGTCATACGTCTCGTCACCTCTCATGATTAGTTCAATCTACAATAATAATAATAAGTATAAGCCAGTAATCCTGTTATGTCAAGGTGGCAAACGCTCAGACGGAAAACCTCAGAAATTATCGCTTATGATGGGCATGTTGCCCAATGCAATTTAGGGGGGGGGTCCCCCTCAGACTGTGTCGCATCCCGCCCACAACTTATTACTACCGTGCTATGATCTTGATTATTTTATAGCCAGCACCGGGGGAAATGTTAAAAAAAACCGTTTCTTTTATCACAATAAAGCTTGTAAATGTTCGATATATATGTTTTTTCGTAAAAGCTTAAACACGTTGGAGGCGACTTTTGGCATACAGTAAAACCTTGAGAATGCGCTGGGAAACACAAATCCAGAGCGGGTTTACACAGACAAGGGCTACGCGTCAAAGAAAAATCGCGAGAGCCTGAAATCGCGTGGGATAAAAGATGGAATTTTGAGCAAAGCGGTGCGGGGAAAGCCGCTGACGAAGCGGAAAAAGCAGAGAAACAAGCTGATTTCGAAGGTGCGCTTCAAAGTGGAACAGGCGTTCGGGACGCTGAAAAGACGCTTCAAAGCAGGCCGCGCGACGTACATCGGGCTAAAAAAGGTGGCAGCCGAGTTCAGGTTCAATTTAGATTGTTCAAGGCGATCTGCTTTAACCTGTTGAAGGCGGTGAACAAGGTGAAGTTAGCATAAGAAGTCGGAAAATCGGAAAACGCGGCGGAAATGAACTTCATACTCTTCTTAAATCTTCTTGACAAATTCTTTTATAATCACTATATAGTAGTTTGTAGTTTGTATGTGCCGAAGTGGCGGAATTGGTAGACGCGCTGGGTTCAGGGTCCAGTGAGAGCAATCTTGTAGGGGTTCAACTCCCCTCTTCGGCACCATCATTATTTGTAGCAAAGTCTCAAGTATTGCGGGCATAAATCAAGCCTGCTCAATATATCAGGATTTCCATTTTGTGAATAGGTCAACAATCACCATCGTCCTAAAACATAAATAATTATAACTATTTTACTCTTTTTTTGGTTGACAACCGACAGAAATGTTGTAAAATGATGAAATAGTTTTGAGTTTTGTTTTTTTAAGGAGGGGTAGGACAAATGAACTCACGGACATTGATTTTTAACTTGTTTTTTTCTATTTTGATTATTTTTTCTTTTGCGGCAGATGCTTTTTCTTACGGCTATACCGAAAAGCAAGACCCGCTTATCTCAATGTTTCACAGCATTATAACTGAAGCGAAGATAATGAAGAAAAAGAAAAAGAAGGGTATTACAGATTTTGAAAATAACTGGAAGAGGTTAAGGAATATCGTCGAGGATGATAACGTTATGCAACCGATAAAAAACCTTGACCGCTTTTCACATACCGACCTCTACTCAGACTTTAACGCTCACCTTGACTCTAAGGATCTCGGTAAACTGATAGCGACTACTGTAAACCTTGTTTTTTTGTCAATGATGGAGAAGTACGAAATAACATTAAACGAAAATTTTGAGAATTATAGATTCGCGAAAAGCAGGTTAACTCTTAATCACGAGTATTATGTGGAGATATTTGAAGGCAATGTCAAGAAGTACGACGCGAAGCACAAGACAAATATTAACTCGACGATACTCAAGCATTTGAGCGAAATCCCAGGGACAATGGGTAAACCATCAAAAGTAGCCGGTTTGGGAGGGGAGCCCGCGGACAAAGCTCTTTACACCAAGAAGTACAAAGCAATTCAAGAGAAGTTGAAGAAGGTCTTCCCATTTATTAAAGGTCCAAATTATTAGAACAACTTTCCCAGAACAGGAGTACTTATGGCTGGCAATATCATAAGCAGGCTTTTGAAATATCCAAGCGTACGCAATTCACTCAAGTCATCAATAAAATTCTGGTTTCTAGCAGTATCGATCGTTCCATTCCTGACAGCTATATTTTTTTCCATGAACTATATCGAATCAACATTAGACACGCAGTTGATCGAGCGGCTTGAAAAGAGCCATAATGGCATTGAGATTGAGATGGACATTATGGTAGAATATTTAATGGATTATGGTAATAGAAACTCCGGTGGTAATAACGGGGCTATCGAAAGTGACATAGGTATAATCGTTGAGGCGCTAGAAGATAAAAGTAAGGCGGGAAAAGCTCTTATTCAAACGGCAACCGACTACTTGCTCGAATTAGAAAATATAGATGAATTAGCTGTTTATGATTATTGGTCTGGTAAGCAGTTGGCGTTTTCGAGAAACAAATACCTTATTCCCTCTAAGAGAGCTTTCCTGAACCTCAATAATGGTATACAGACTAAAACAGAAACAGCGTTTAGCCTGCTTTCTCCGACAAGCGCGCACGCGCAGGACCTGTTCGATATCGATGAAGTCGACAGCTCAGATGAAGAGGATGATTATCCATCACCTGCCGGCGGGGATGAAAGCGAACTACTGCCGCCTGACATCCTCCAGAGGATAAAGGATGAAAAGCTGTCAGTATACTTACATAAAAGCATAGACCCGAGGTTTGGCTTGAGGATCGACTCGATCAATGTGGTAAGAAACGCATTCATGCGACCGACAGGCATTGTGCGGAGCTCAATCTATATTGATAAGCGCTTTTGTGACAACATAAAGAGAAAGACCGGTATTGACCTGATGATAATCAGTAAATCGCCCTCTATGACGCTATCGTCGATCGCTACAGATGAGATTGGAGGCATTGATCTTAGCGGTGTCTATGATAGTATTAGCACTGAAAAACACACTAGTGGAGAGATGCTGATCGGGGGTGGGGTCTATAAATCCATGGTGGCTCCGATAGAGCCATTCGAAGATGAAATAAATATGTTTGAAGCCGGCTTTGTACTGCTCTTGTTAAACACTGATTATATCGCGTCGGTTAAAAACATGACATACTCCTTCGCTATTATTGGAGCATTGATGCTCATAGTCGTGATTCCTCTGAGCCTCTACATAATAAGACTGATAATAACCCCAATAAATAATGTTGTTGATAAATTAAAAGAGATCTCGATGGGACAGGGTGACTTGTCAGAGCGCATTGTAATCAGCTCTAATAACGAGATCGGTATGTTGGCGATGTGGTTTAACAAGTTTGTCGAAAACCTTCAGGAGATAGTAACAAGTATTAATGGCGTATCGATAACTCTTTCTGAGGTCTCTCACGATATTGTCGATAAGACTAAAAAGGTCACTAGGAGTACTTCTTCGCAGATCTCCTCTGTCGCCTCGACTGTATCCGCTATTGAGGAGATGAATATCTCTACCAAGGGTATCGCCGACGCGGTAAATGAGCTCTCAACCTCAGCGGAAAATAGCTCTTCGGCTGTGCTAGAGACAGACGCGTCAGTCAAGGAGCTTGCTAAGAACTCCGCGATACTCTCAACCTCCGTAGAGAGCGCCGCGATGTCGATCAACCAGATGGCCGCGTCGATAAAGCAGGTTTCTGACCATTCAGGTGTGTTGAGTATGATCACGAACGACACTGAAGACTCAATGCAGCAGATCGATAGGGCAATCTCCAGAATAGAGGATAACGCAAGCCAGACAGTTAAACTCTCAGAACAATCGATAAAGGACGCTACCGCGGGCATGAATTCCGTGAATGAGACCATTAAGGGCATTAACCTTATCAAGGATTCTGTCGGCAGAGCTGGTGCGGTTATACAGTCGCTCGGCTCAAAGATATCATCGATTGACGATATCTTAGAAGTAATAGATAATGTCGCGGAGCAGACAAACCTGCTGGCGCTGAATGCCGCGATAATAGCCGCGCAGTCCGGTGAGCACGGCAAGGGATTCGCTATTGTCGCAGATGAGATCAAGGAGCTCGCTGACCGAACCGCGGCCTCTACAAAAGAGATCGCTAACATCATCATGTCTGTTCAGAAAGAATCAAATAACGCTATAGATGTTATGAGAGTAAGCTTTGAAAACGTCACCAAGAGCGTTGATCTTTCCGTAGGGTCCGGTGAGATGCTAAAAAAGATCCACAAGAACACAGAGCAATCAACTGTTAGAGTAAAATCAATAGCTGAGTCAACAGTGATCCAATCTAAGAAGACTACAGAAGTCATGAAGTCGATGAATGAAGTCGCTACTATGGTCAAGCAGATATCATCGGCGACAAAAGAACAAAACGTTGGTAGCACAATGATACTTAAAGCGACTGAGTCAATCAAGGGGATCGCGTATCAACTGAAATCGGCTGTAAGGGAACAAACGCTCGCCAGCCAGAACATCAGCACCGAAACTCTTAACATATCTCAAATGGTCAAACAGATCATTAAGGCGGTCAAAATCCAGCAGGAGCAGAGTGATTCTGTTCTGTCTGACATCAGGATAATCAACGAAAACGCGCAGGATAACCGGCGTATCATTGACAATTTAGATTCTGTTGTTGAGACTTTGGGAAATAAATCAGATGTCTTGAATAGAGAGATAGGTAAGTTTAAGGTTTGATCAACGAAGTATAATATAACCGTAAGACAGCCGTCTCGGGTTGTGTACGACAAATCAACCTGAAAACTACTCCTCCACCTTGAATTGTTCAACCATGAGACTAAGGTTGTTCGCGAGAATAGCAAGATCTCCTGCTCTCTTATCTAACTCACTAAACAGTTGTTGTTGCTTTTCAATCGCTTCGGTGTTGTTTGAGCTTATTTGAGTAAGCTCCTCAAAGGCTATCGCTATTTCATCGGTTTTTTCAGCCTGTACTGTCGTCTTGCTTGAAATATCTGATATCAGCGATGAAGTCGAGTTGACACTTTTTATTATTTTAGCTATCGACTCCCCGGCACTGTTAGCATATTTCGTTTCAAGGTGTATTCTCTCAGTACTCTCACTGATCAGCGACATGATCTCCTTAGTTGAGTTGCCTGAGCGTTCGGCGAGCTTGCGAACCTCGTCGGCGACAACAGCGAACCCTTTTCCCTGGTCACCAGCTTTCGCGGCTTCTATCGCGGCGTTTAACGCAAGCAGGTCTGTCTGTTCTGATATCTCATTGATTACATCTATGATTCGCCCTATCTTCTCAGAACTCTCAACGACTTTCTCCATTCCTATTATCGTCTCACTCACAACATCATCACCGATATGAGCTTCTTCTACAGCGCGGCTTGCTGTGGCAGTCGCTGTTTGAGTCGCGTTACTTACTTCTGTCAATTTCTTTTTTATTTCGTTTATCGATTCTGTAGAGCTATTCAAAGTATTCGATTGTTTTTCTGAGTCTCGCACTATCTGAAGAACATTATGTGAGGCTTCTTCTATTGATCCCGCTATTTTCTGTGAGTTTGCGGCGACATTTGAGGCGGTTAAAGCTATGTTGCTAACAATGCCCTGAAAATCACTGACAAAGCGGTTAAATACGTTCGCCAAGTCACCTATCTCATCATTAGTATGTACTTCCACGCGTTTTGTAAGGTCACTGCTACTAGAAATATCTTTGATTACAAACACAACCTTCTTTATGTTTGAGCTTATCTTGCTCGAAATGAAATTACCAAAGTACAAGCTGGCGGTTACACCGAAAAGCAAGACCAACAGCAACAAGTATTTCGTGAAATCATATTTTTCTTCCGAGTTCTGAATCACCCTTGAAACATTTTTTTCACTTAACCTTATCAAGGACTCTAGGGCATCGATTGCTTTTTTAAAGGCGTCTTCCCCCTCGCCCTGAGACATCTCACGCGCGTCTATATCGTCGGCTTCGAGTATCTCTAAGTGTAGATTCATCCAGTACCTGTACAAAACGATAAACTGAGAGTAAATCTTCTTTTCATCGGGGGAAAACTCAACACGTTCGATCTTCTTGATTACATCATCAACTTCACTAGAAAGCCTGCTTGACTTATTTATCTCTTTAAAAACCGTGTCCTCTTCAACAGCTCCTTCATCGGCTACCTCTTCCTCATCATCAAACAGAAGGTCCGCCGCGAAATCTTCGTTCGATGTCAATAGAATTGTGCGCTCGGTACCAAGCATCTGCCACATGTTGATCTCGATCTTTGTCAGTTGAGCGAGATGTGGCAGGTATTTCAGCTCAACCTTGCTCTGCTCCTGTCTCATAGACCATACACCGTAGAAACCCAACAACCCCATTATCAGAATAACAACCGAGGTTAAAGAAAAAGAAGCCAGAAGCTTAGATTTAATATTCATATTGGACAACCACGTCATATTTACATTACTAAAATGAATAGGTGTTTTCGAATGCAAACACAAATGTGTATTGCAGTGCATTTTCAATAATAACTTAAACTCTACAGTTACAGCAATAACTATAAAGATAAAGAATACTCTTTTTTATTGATTAATTGTAGCAAACTTTTTGAATAAAACAATAGGTTTTTAAAGTTTTTATATATCATCGTCTGCTACCGTGCATAGGTTTTTCATCAAGATGCGCAAGGTACGAAAATATTACGTGGCACGGAAAAAAAGTCGTACGCGCAGCACGAGATAATTAAAAAACGGAGTAAATTCAAGCTAAAATACGAGTTAGACTTAAAATTTACGGAAAGCTTAAAAAGAAAATATTCCCGATTGAGGCGGTCGCGTGAAATTATCGGGTAGTTACAGGCAAAAAATTAATATTGCTTGACAACAATTCCAATTTGGACTACATTTTGAGCAAATTTGGAGGCAAAATGTTTAAAGTAGGATTCTCAAGAAGGTTCACAACAAATAACATAGATGAAACGAAGTTTATCGACGCTGTGATGCACTTTTCTTTTCTGTTACAGTATGAAACGCTGGAGTATAATAAGGATGACGGGACTCTTGTGCTACTTGGTGGTAGCGTCATGTCGCTCAATCCAAACCACATCAGGCACAAGATCATCATAAACTATGGTGAATTGCACGAGCATAAAGTAACTGTGAAGATTAACTCTATCTCTCTACCGTGGGAAAAAACCAAGCTGCGCCAGCTCCTTATGTACAGGTTGCGGCAGTTGATGAAACACCTCGCTTCTGAAAATATTTTCCCCGCGGATACCTTGACTAAAAAAGAAGAGATGGCGACCATCATCCCCGAGCCGTTCACGCATCTGCGTGGCGACGCGCCATTCTTCTACATCCAGAACTTTTTTAAGGTACTGCTCAGCATGTTCTGCGGTATACTTGGCGCTGTGTTTATCGTTATGATCTACGGATTTGTTCATATCGGTGTGATCGATGGGCGCCTGTTCCTTGAGGTGGCGTATGTATCTGTTGGCTCGTTAGAGATTGCGGCCGCGGCATCGATACTCGGCATGTCAGTAGGCACAGTCGTCGGAATGTTGCTCTCGATTTATCTTGCATTAAGCGAGGTGGTGGAGTACCTGAACCGGCGCATATTAAGCATCGGTATATTCTACGCACTCGTGCTATGTTTTTTTATGATAGAAGAAGAAGCGTTTATCATCTCATCTATCCTATCGTTTAGTATACCTTTTGTCGCGTACCTCTTTTATCACATGTCGTGGGGATTGCGGTCGATATTCCTCAGAGGCTTCCAAAAATGAGAACGGTGCTTCTGACCATTATTCTGATACTTTCTATTTCATCCGCCAGTCACGCCGCGGAGTACAAGCAGTTTGCCAACCCAAAAGAAGTGAAGCGGCAAAAAGCAATAGAAAAAAAACGAGCACTGAATAAACGAACAAAGTATAACAACCCTAACGTACCTAAAGAGCTGAACAAGCTCCGTGAATTTCGGGACATGCACCTCGTAAAATTCTGGGCAGGGCGAATGTTTAGAGACTATTACTACGCGTATGGTCCAATAACAGCGTCAGGGCTACACTACCGCAAGTATGACCCCACTCGTGGGGTGCGGCAGGAATTCGATCGGATCAGCTTTATCGCGCCCGGCACAAAGATAAAAAAGCGGCGGTACAAAGAGACGTACATCACCCTGAAAGACAAGAGCCTGCTGGCGAGGATGACGCTTGACCGCGAACGACTGCGGAGCCTCGTCAGGCTGATACTGCTACCGCTTATTTACATCGGACGTAATTTTGAAGTTGTGACATTTTTGGTTAAAGGTTTCGCGCTTTTTTCAATGCTGTTCCTGACCTGGCATCTCATACGCCGAAAGAATAAAAAAGTATCCGCGACTAATGAGCAGGTGGAACTGTAGCGAGGAGTGCTTCTAACTCCCGCGCGACAATCCCAGCGGCGAATTTAGACCCGAAATCGGTGATGTATTTATCCCCCTGTGCTATCCTCACCTTGACTGCTGGAGGGTGTGCAGAGGTTAAACAACCCCTCTCTAATGTGGAATGCTCTGTAAAAAACTATGTATATCAACCAGTTACAGACTCAAGAACCACGTTCATAAAAAAAATAAATAGGAAGCTTTTTTTAGGTCAATTTCCGTGCAACGAGTCAACTTATTGTTATAACTGCTTATTCCCCCATGTCGCAAACAAGCGGACTAATCAGAATGATAATTGTCGCGGGGGGGGGGGGGGTTGCTGTGATTTTGATTCAGCGACCCTTGAATTTCATGTTTGCAAACCACGTACATTATTTCATTGCAAATAAAGTTATAATATTATATAGATAAGAAATCGTATTCTTCGATATTCATGTTTGTTAGATGCGTCTTTTTTGTAGATTACGTGGACTATATTCAGACTAATAATTATTATTTAAATAATTAAAATGTATTTTAACAGTGCCCGGTCATGCTATGAATAAACTAGACGAGTTCAAAGTTGCAAAACTAAAGGTACAGTTTACTCCCTTTACTAAGGTGACTCTTCCGCCGTTCATGCCGCACTTGATACTCGGTAGCGTCATTAATGTCGGCAAGGGTACCAGTGCCGGTATGGGGATGTACGAAATGTTCGTGAGGGTGGGGTGAGAGAATGGCGATAAATTGCAAAATAATAACACCGATGTTCATGACCGGTGCGGACGGCAAGACACCTGAGCTGAGACCGCCATCAATCAAGGGAGCTTTGCGCTTCTGGTGGCGTGCAGTGCAGGCCCAAGGGGATTTAGCGGCACTTAAGAGCGATGAAGCCGCTATCTTTGGTAGCAGTGATGCGGGGCGGAGTAAGGTGGTGATAAGGGTTAATGGGGAATTAAGGCATAAAGGAATTAAAGTGCTTACTCATAGAGATGGCGAAACATATAATAAAACAGATCGTAACGGAAAGATTAAGAAAAGCTTTTTTAAAAAAGGATTCTGCATTGGGCAAGAATTAGAAATTTGTTTGAAATTAACAAATGAAATTAAACTAACTAATAGGATTAGCTTTGACGAGAAAATGCTTGAGAGGTTGTTTGAGTTGACTACTTTATTAGGCGGGCTCGGAACGAAAACAAGGAGGGGTTACGGTAGCGTTAAAATAATAAATGGAGCCGAATCCGAGAGTTATATAAAACATATATTTGATTTACTTGAGAAAGTGAAGGAAGGTACCTATAAAATTGATGGTAATAAAATAGTTAATAAAATAAATCCTGATATAACAAATAATAGTTATCCGTATATCAGATCTATAGAAATAGGTAGTGCGTATGATGATATGGATAACTTATTAACAAAAATAGGGAAAGTAAGCAGTGACTGCTGTAATAATGGAAACAAGAGCTATATTGGGGGCATTAATCCCCGGCTCGCTTCACCTGTTTACGTTTCTGTAGTTGAAATTTCAGGTAAATTTCACCCGATAATTACAACATTAAATACCAATACAAATAATATTGAGACGTGTAAGAATGTACAAAATAACTTTAAAGAGAAAATTCTAAATGGATAATAAATCACTTTTTATACTAACTATATCCCCCGTGCAGTCATTCATCGCGCAGGCGCGGAAGACGGTCGATCTGTTCGGTGGTAGCAAGCTACTTTCGGATTTGATACAAGTGGCGATTGAAGAAATAAAAAAAATACAAGGGCATGAGATGATTTTCCCGCATCAAAATGGCAAAGCTTATCCTTCCAACCCGAACCGGTTTATCGCTATAATACCGAAGGATAAAGCCAACGAGATTGGGAAAACGATAAAAGATAAGATGAATAAAGAGTTAATAAAATATTTTGGGGAAGCTATTGATAAGGTAGTAAAAAATGTTTTTTTTATAAAACAGTGTGAAAAATGCCTGCTTCAACTTAATAATTTTCTTAATGTATCGTGGGTAACTCTTCCATTTAAAGATTACAATAAAGATTACAGCAGGCTTGAGTCTCTGCTCGGCGCGGTAAAGAATGTTCGGACTTTCGAGCAGTATCCAGAGACCGGTGCTAAGTGCTCTCTTTGCGGTGAGCGTGATTTTGTTTTTTACAGGTGCGTGAACGCTCCAAAGCGAGCGTTGAGCAAACAAACCGCGGCGTTTAAAGTCGCTGATAGCTGTAAAAGGATAGAGGAGAACGAAGTTTTGTGCGCGGTATGCTTTACAAAGAGGTTTTATGATAAAAGTAATAAAAGCTTTCCATCTACGGCTGGAATAGCGTTAAGCTATACATTGCAAAAGCTTGATGATGGCAAAATTAACGCATACAAGAATCTTTTTAATAGTAACTTTGACGAGCAACTGTTTTATGAAAAAAACTTAACGCCAGATTATTTTAAAAAGCATGGTTTGGAAAGTATTGTTAAATATCTTCCTAAAATCAGACAAGAAAATCGCGAATTAGCAAAGAATAACGATTTAAGCCTCAACAAGTATTACGCTCTTATCATGCTCGATGTCGATGATATGGGGAAGCACCTTTCAGGGAAGTGGCTAGATAATAGCGAGGAATCCCATAAAAGCTTATCTAAACGCCTTAGCAAGTTTGGCACAGAAGTACAAAAAAAAGTATTTAATAACGAATCCAAAGGTAAGCTCATCTATGCCGGTGGTGATGATGTAATGGCTTTTGTCAATATCAATGAACTGTTTTGTGTCGTCAAAAAAATGCGGTACAAATTTAATAAATACGTTGCACAAGATGGCGCTGGTAAGAACCTGACCTTCTCTGCCGGGATCGTTATCGCTCATTATAAATCACCGCTTTCAGAGGTAATAAGTTGGGCGCGTAGGATGGAGAAAGAAGCGAAGGAGGTTGACGACAAAAACGCCTTCGGGCTCGCGCTTATGACGCATTCTGGGAATATAATAAAAACTGTTGGGAAGTGGAAAAACTTTGATTTAATAGAAAAGCTGGTTAGTTTGTCAGAAGAAGGTTTCAGTGATAAATATGTTTTCACCTTCAAGCAGGAGATGACCCCGCTATTTGATGGAAGTAAGTGGTCTTACGATGAATTGGACGACGCGAAGGATATGGTTCTGACAGAGCTTGAGAGGCTTATTTTACGCGCAAAGCAAAATCTAAAAAAAGAAGACGCTGTGAAAAAACTTGAAGAATACAATTTGCATCAAGAACTGGAACGTTTTTTCTATTTCAACTTACATGAACCGTACGTCAATAAATATTACTTTGACATCGACAACTTTTCTTCTCTTCTTGAGGCGGCTAGATTTTTTT
>JAJRXV010000275.1 GCA_024276115.1 Deltaproteobacteria bacterium | reverse complement strand
TTGTATAAAATAAGAGTGCATTGAAAACCGCGCGAGCGGACGTAACGGCTGTACCAGTCCATCACCGCGACGAGGTAGACAAACCCTTTATCCATGCGGATGTACGTGATATCTGTGCTCCAGACCTGATCAGGGCGCACGATCTCAACCTTTTTGAGCAGATACGGAAATATTTTGTGCGCCTTATTCGGCTTGCTCAGATTCGGTTTCGGGTAGATCGCCTCAAGCCCCAGCTTTCGCATAAGCCTGCGGATTCGCTTCTGATTCACCTTGTGCCCCTAACGCTCAAGTTGCTTCGTTATCTTGATAACACCGTAAAACGGCCGCTTCGTGTACAGCTCATCAATCCGCCGCATAAACTCAAGGTTCTCCTCGTTTTCGCCCTTATAATCGTAATAATACGCGGACTTAGAGAGTCCGACAAGCTTGCACTGCCGATAAATCGGTATCTTGTGATTTTTATCAATCAACGCCTTTTTCTCCTTAATCGACTTCGTTAAACTTTTTTTTTAAGCCAGTCGAGCTCGACTTTCAGCTGGCCTATCTGCTTGTAAAGCTCGCCCTCAAGCTCCTCCCGATCCTTGTTCTCGCGTTTGCGCTTATCCGAAAACACCGCCGGAAGCTCCTCTTTGAGCTTCTTCTTCCACTGCCCGATCTGGTTCGGGTGCACCCCGTACTCGCCGGACAACTGCGCGATCGTCTTGTCGCCCTTCAACGCCTCGAGCGCGACCTTCGCCTTGAAAACCGCGCTGTGCTTCTTCTTCATTCCTTTCATCTGCCATCCTCCTTGTGAGTTATGACAGACTAACATACACTAAATACCCCTGTCCAGATATTGGGGAGTATTATACCGCTTGTGTCTAACATATCAGTACCATCTGCGTTTTTTAAAGTTTTTTTACATACATTTGCGTAGTAATTGAGTGTACTCCAGGACGCCTCTTTCCAAGAACGTATGATATAATTGTTTGCTGTATTCTTTTTTCTTAAATTCTGTTCGAATGCTTCTAAAATGATTTTTGCCTGATTCCCACCATAGGTTAGCCCTCTATAGCTTATCAATCCATGGATTGGATTTTTTAAACTTCCAGTTGGCAGTAGAGTTTCAACCCAATACTTTGAATGTTGCTTATATTTTGTTGGAACGCCATCAACGTTTCGTTCAGTAATTTCGGCTTCGAATATACTGCAAACAGCAAAAATTATCCACTCTAAATCCAAACTATCATCAAAGTCTACTACAGGATAAAGAAGCTGTCTATTAGAAGATGTTTTATCTTGAACTTCAGCATCAAAATCAAAACAGTATTCTTTTTCATAATTACATGTACCATTTTTATTTTCAGGTATAGTAGCCGTAATACCTGTTCCCCCATCAATATATCCATGAGAAGCAATGTAAAGAATATCAGTCCCAGCCGCAACATCCTCTACCCATCCTCTCCAATCTCTAGTCGCGATATCATTACTACTACAAGTGCCATCAGCAGTGCTAATATTTCTATAATAATGATTTGCATTATATGACGAACTTAAAGGGAATTTAGAATTTGTACGACCTACAAAACTAGAATTATCTTCAAAAGCAGACAAGAATGGGACAGCCTCTTTAGATCGATCATATACACAATCTCCTGCATCTAAGATATTTTCAAATCCACTACTAAGGTCATCGGCTGAATTCCTAGCAGTAATAAATGCATCCGCACCTGCTATCTCCGCCACATCTATCTCAACATCCGCTTCCTCTGTACCATCAACTAACGCTACAATCCTGTCCTCATTAACTATCTTTAATGCATTATCGTTATTATATGAAGCGGCTATAACCGGAAACCAAAAGCTACCCTTGCTGTTTGTTACAGTATATTCAGGTAAAAAATACTCAGTATGAGGAGCATTCTTTATATTTATTTTTGAGCCAGTTGTGATCCCTTCATACGTAACAATCACAATATCACTATTTCTTAAGAAACCTCTTGCATTTATTAATTTATGATCTTTTTTCTGATAAATCTCAACCGCTAAATCCTTCCCCCTCACCGCGCTCGGCGCCCCACCACACGGATCGACCACCGGTACCCACTCGCCGTCGAACGGTATTAGCTCGCCTGTCGTGTCGCCACCGGGGTAATACCCCGCGAACTCCACCAGCGAGAGGTACACCCGCACCCAGCATATCTGCGCGATATTATCATTACTTATCGAAAAAAGCCAGTTCGGAAAGTCATAATACGAAATGAAAATATCGCCGTTCGCATCTGGCGTGTACTGCGTGTTTCCATTATTTCCGTCTGGTCCGTCAAAAGATACAGTACCAGTATCTGCTTTATCTACCGCGTGTAGCACCACTTCCTTTTCGTAGAGGCTACTAAGAAGAAAGTCAATAAGCGTGTGACCGCTAGTAGCGGAGGTCCTGAGCAGGTAATCACCGATCGGGAGGTCGTCAATAATGAACTGTACCTCACCGGCGTTGCCACCATAGTTGAGTACCACTTTGCCGCCTGCTTCGTCAAGTACCTTTAACGCGGTGCCCGAGCTGTTAAGTACCTCTGCTGTGACTGCTCCTGACCCCGGTGATGGAATGACG
>JAJRXV010000274.1 GCA_024276115.1 Deltaproteobacteria bacterium | reverse complement strand
TTCTACCGGCGATAACCCTCGGTACGGCGCTCGCGGCGATGTTGTCACGGATGACGCGCTCAAGTATGCTCGATGTCATCGGTGAGGAGTATCTCGTCGCGGTGCGGGCGAAAGGGGCTCCTGAGCGCAGAGTCATCATGAAACACGCGCTGAAGAACGCGATGATACCGATCGTCACAATAATCGGGCTTCAGTTCGGGGCGCTTTTGTCCGGCGCTATCATTACTGAGAATGTTTTTACGTGGCCCGGGCTCGGGTCGCTCTTTATTGAGGCGATCGAGACGCGCGACTACCCTCTGGTGCAGGGGTGCGTGCTGTTTTTCTCGTTTGCTTATGTTATTATCAACTTGCTGACCGACCTTATTTACGCTATGGTCGATCCACGGATAAGGTACTAAAATGTTCGAAGGACGTCTTACAAAAATCGGTGCGGCAATAGTCCTCACGCTTATACTTATCGCGATTTTCGCGCCGCTACTCGCTCCGTATGACCCCGACGCGATCAGCCTTCCCGGTGAGCTCGAAGGACCGTCAAGCTCGCACATCCTCGGGCAGGACAAGCTCGGACGCGACATATTGAGCCGGGTGCTTTATGGTACTCGCGTTTCTTTGGCCGTCGGGTTCACTGTCGTCACAATCTCAGTAATAATCGGTGTTACCATCGGCGCGTTTTCTGGCTATATGGGCGGTGCTTACGACATGGTCATCATGCGGGTGATAGACATACTGCTCGCTTTTCCGGGGATACTTTTAGCTATTGCGATCACAGGGGTGTTGGGGCCGAAGCTGAAAAACGTCATCATAGCGCTCAGCGTTTTCGGTTGGGTCGGTTACGCGCGTCTTGTGCGCGGTCAGGTGTTGAGCCTGCGGGAGCGGGAATACGTCCTTTCGGCAAAAGCGCTCGGTGCGAAGAACATGTACATAATCACGCGGCACATTCTGCCGAACACACTCTCCCCGATAATCGTTACGGCGACTTTCGGTGTCGCCGGAGTGATACTGGCGGAATCTTCGCTTAGTTTTCTTGGGCTTGGTCCGCAGGATGTCCCGACGTGGGGTTCTATGCTTAACGATGGCGCGGAGTACCTTCTGTTCGCTCCGCACGTATCTATATTCCCCGGACTCGCTATAATGTTTACGATACTCGGCTTTAATTTTATCGGGGATGGTATACGGGATCACTTCAGCAAGTGATGACTTCTATCGTTTTATCATCGCTTTATTGAGAATTTTGGCAATACCGAAGTAACGGTTGAAAATCGCGATTTCCACAGCAAAATCACCATGATTATTCATTATGTTTGCATCGGCTCCAGCGTCGAGTAATAGTTTTACTGTTTCTATTTTATTACGTTTTACAGCGTAAAATATAGCTGTTTCCCCCCGCTTGTCTTTTTCATTCAGCTTGGAGCCAGAATTAATCAATAGCCTGAGTATCTCTAAGTTTCCGCGATGCGCCGCTATCATCAAAGAGTTTTTCAGGTAAGTGTTTTTAGAGTTAACGTCCGCGCCAGCATCAAACAGTACTTTCATGATGTCAATATTCTGATGGCGTGTAGCCAGAAGAATTGAGTCCCAACCATTTACATCTCTCAGGTTAATGTCCGCGCCGGCCTTGATAAATATATTAACAATGTCTAAACGTCCCCCTTTCACCGCCCGCATCAGCGCGCTCTCCCCGGAGTTGCTTTGCGCGTTTATATCCGCGCCTTCTTTTATGAGAAACTCAATTACGTTCTTGTATCCTTTTGCTGTCGCTCGAATAAGCCCGGTCTCACCACTGTTTATTTTGACGTTTATATCCGCGCCGGAGTTGAGCAATACTTTTGCTGTGTATGGATATCCTCTTTTTAATGCCAAAAACAGCGCGGTAGCCTCGATGTCATTTCTTTTGTCTACTTTGGCGCCGGCTCTGAGTAATATTTCCACTACGTCTGTTTTGTCAGTTTCTGCCGCGCTCATCAAAGATGTTGTTCTGTGTTGGTCTGTTTGTGTGATGTCAGCGCCTCGCTTGAGTAATAGCTTCACAACATCAGCGTTACCTTTCATTGAAGCGAGTATCAGGGAGTTAATTCCACCCCGAGCTTTTTTGGTGATATCCGCGCCGGAGTCTAAGAGTAGCTTTACCACACTCGAATGACCATATTTTACCGCGTAGATTAGAGCTGTACTGTTGTATTTATCTACGGCGCTTATATCTGCCCCGGCGTCTAGTAAGGCTTTTACAATATTGGTGTGACCGTTACGCGCCGCGTTTACGAGCGCTGATATATTATATTGATCTTTTGCGTTGACATCCTCCCCGGATTCAATAAACTTCAGCACACTAATCACGTCACCTGAAACAATCGCCTTTCTAAAGCGCATATTCAGAGGTTTTGCCTGCGTCGGGGTAGCGGTGAATACAGCCACTGCCATGAAGCATATCATAATTAAGCGTGCTATTGTTATCTCAGAGTTTAAATTCATTATGCCACCGTCCCTTTATAATAAACGAGCTTAACAATCAGTATACATCATAAAGCTCGAAAGGTGAAGTGGAAAACCTGCATTAATATTTAAATTAATGCTTTACAATAAAAGTTAAATATGATAAATAGTGAACAAAATTATTATAATAAATGGAGGAAGAATAGATGTCGTTAACAGTAGAAAAGAAACAGGAAATCATATCATCTTTCAAAAAGCATGATCTAGATACTGGTTCTCCAGAAGTGCAGATCGCTCTTTTAAGCGAGAGAATCTCATATCTGACAGAGCACTTTAAAGTGCATAAGCATGACCACCACTCAAGAAGAGGTCTCTTAAAGCTTGTTGGTCAGAGGAGACGCTTGTTAGACTATCTGAAGAAAAAGAGCGTGCAGCGCTATAAGGACGTAATCAGTAAATTAGGTATAAGAAAATAAATCGAGAAGTATGACAAGGAAGAGAGAATAAAAACTTATGGGTAAACAATATAAAGTTGATGTTGCCGGTCGTGAGCTTCTGTTTGAAACAGGCGATATCGCCAGACAGGCCAATGGATCAGTGATGATGCATTATGGTGAAACGGTAGTCTTAGTGACTGCTTGCGCGGAAAGAAAGAGAAAGAAAGGTTTTGATTTCTTTCCATTTATTTGTAACTATGTAGAGAAGACTTACGCTGCCGGTAAGATCCCAGGTGGTTTTTTCAAGAGAGAAGGAAGACCGACTGAAAAGGATACATTGACTTCGCGTCTGATCGACAGGCCGCTTCGTCCGTTTTTCGCTGATGATTATCAGAACGACACACAAGTTATCGCGACTGTGCTTTCTGTAGATCAGGAGAACAGCGCTGATGTTGTCGCTATTTGCGGCGCTTCCGCGGCTCTTACGATTTCAGACATCCCGATAAAAGAGCCTCTCGGAGCTGTAAGGGTAGGGCGTATTGACGGGCAGTTTATCTGTAATCCGACATTTGAGCAACTTGAAGAGAGCGACATTGATATCATCGTTGCGGCGAGTGAAAGCTCTATCCTGATGGTTGAGGGTAAAGCGAATATCGTTCCAGAAGAAGAGATGCTCGAAGCTATCCTCTTCGGACATGAGAATATAAAACCTATCGTAGCGTTGCAGAATCAGATGAAAGCTGAGATCGGTAGACCAACGATGGAATACGAAAAGTCTATCACTCCACAAGAGATAATTGATAGGGTTGCCGAGCTGTTTTATGATGATGTAGCTAAGACATTGGATATTGACGATAAGCTTGAGCGTAAAGTCGCCCAAAAAGCTGTGTTTGTCAAGGTTGTTGAGAAGCTTTTACCAGAGTTCGGTGAAGATTCTGAAAGCGACATAAAAGACGGTTTCTCCGCTCTTGAGAAAAAATGTATTCGTACGAATATAGCGAAAGATAAAAGGATTGGTGGCAGAACATCTACTGACATCAGAGATATCTCTTGTAGTGTCGGCGTGTTGCCACGGACACATGGTTCTGCGCTCTTCACACGGGGCGAAACACAGGCGATAGTACTGACGACTCTTGGTACTGCTGACGATGAGCAGAGACTTGACTCATTAGAGGGGGGCGCGACTAAGAAAGAGTTTATGTTGCACTACAACTTCCCGCCATTTAGCGTAGGTGAAGTGTCACCGCTAAGAGGAGCTGGCAGAAGAGAGATCGGTCACGGTATACTCGCTGAGAGAGCTGTTTCCGCAGTACTGCCGGGCAAGGATAACTTCCCGTACACAATCCGTATAGTATCTGAAATATTAGAGTCAAACGGCTCTTCATCTATGGCTTCTGTTTGCGGCGCCGCGCTTAGCTTGATGGACGCTGGTGTGCCGATAAAGGCGCCGGTATCTGGTATCGCGATGGGACTGATCAAAGAGGGCGATGAGTTTATCATCCTTAGTGATATCCTTGGTGACGAGGATCACGTTGGCGATATGGACTTCAAGGTCGCCGGTACCAAAGAAGGTGTTACAGCTCTACAGATGGATATCAAGATCGATGGCGTTTCTAAGGAAATATTACAAAAGGCGTTATTGCAGGCTAAGGTCGGCAAAGAGCATATTCTTGGGAAGATGGAAGCAGCGATCAATACGCCGCGCGAGGATATCTCCAAGTACGCACCGAGAATCGTTACTATTACGGTACATAAAGATAAGATCAGGAACGTCATCGGACCTGGTGGCAAGAACATAAAGAACATCGTCGAAGTTACCGGTGTAAAAATAGACATCGAGGATACCGGTCAAGTCAACATAGCTTCTGTGGATATGGAAGCGTGTCGAAAAGCTATCCAGATGGTGAAAGACCTGACTGATGAAGCTGAAATCGGTAAGATCTACAACGGTACTGTAAAGCGTATCGAAGCTTTTGGCGCTTTTGTCGAGATTCTCCCGGGGAAAGACGGGCTTGTGCATATTTCACAACTCGAAGAGGGTAGAGTCGACAATGTAACAGATGTTTTAAATATGGGCGATGAAGTGGTAGTGAAAGTTATAGACATAGACAAGATGGGTAGAGTTAAGCTAAGCAGAAAAGACGCTATTGGAAAGCAAGCTGATTAACAGGCGCATCTGTTTTTGCTGTGGATTTAATCTCCTGTAGCTTGATTGCTATGAGGTTTAAGTCAGATACAGACGCAACTTGTCGCGGGGCAGTTTTTCACGGAACTTATTTGCGTACATTTTGTCTAATCAAATAGAAGACACTTATTTAGTGCCCCTTTTTTATGAATCTGATTTAGAGGGGCATGTTGCCCAGTACACTTAAGGGGGAATTCCCCCTTCGCTCCCGTT
Source organism: Deltaproteobacteria bacterium (assembly GCA_024276115.1). Classification (GTDB taxonomy): domain Bacteria; phylum Desulfobacterota; class JAJRXV01; order JAJRXV01; family JAJRXV01; genus JAJRXV01. The sequence continues at coordinate 14,689 of JAJRXV010000274.1, read as the reverse complement.
GGTCGCACCCCCTTTTTACAGGTGCTTACAGCGACGTTTTGTTGGGGAAATAATAATTCTTTGCCATTTGGCAACACTCCCTAGAGGTGATGTGTATATGTTTGACATTATTACAAGCTTTTTATTAGAGATATTCTCTTTAAACATTTCAGTTGGAGCAGGGGCAGGCGCGGCAATAAAAACCAGTGAGTTGAATTACATCACTGGTGGTGATATTGTCACGCGCCTCATGCTCATCGCGCTTCTCGTTTTTTCGGCGATTTGCTGGGCGATCATAATCTTTAAGATGATCCTTATCAGCAGAGCGAAAAAAGAGACGAAGCTTTTTCTTGATATTTTCTGGACCAGCAAAAGCCTCGACGAGATATACAAATCTTCTGATAACCTGACCGCAAGTCCGGTAGCGGGTGTATTCAAGTCTGGATTCGCCGAGCTTGAGAAGATCCAGAAATCCAAAAAACGCCGGAATAAAAAGAAAAAAGATGAAAACCTCACTCACATGTCTACCGAGCTTGAGGGGATAGATAATATTGTACGCTCTCTTAAAAACGCTCAGAATACTGAGTTTGTGTACTTAGAAAGCTATCTTCCTTTTCTGGCTACTACTGGTAGCACTACTCCGTTCATCGGACTTTTTGGTACTGTCTGGGGGCTGATGGATTCCTTCAGCGCGATCGCGACAAAAGGAACGACTGATCTGACGGCTGTCGCGCCGGGAATAGCAAGTGCTCTTGTGACTACGGCGGCGGGTCTTGCCGCGGCGATACCGGCGGTATTGGCGTACAACTACTTTTTTAACCAAGTGAAGCTGCTCGAGACCGAGATGGAGAACTTTTCATTCGAGCTGTTGAACATAATAGACAGGCACCTCTTGACCAAAGATGATGATGCCGTAGTTAACCAAGGTACAAAAAACATCCACTCAACTAAAACCAGAAAAGAGAAAATTCACTCTCACACTATAGATGCCAAAGTGGGATACCAGTCAGACACTTTTGAAGAAGGCGAAGTGTCAAGCAACAAATCAAACAATAACACAAAGAAAAAATCAAAGAAGAACGCAAAAAAGTAGGGGAACTCAATGCCATCAAGAATGGACAGAAGAAGATCAGCGGTAGCTGAGATCAATATCACCCCTCTTATCGATGTTATGCTCGTCATCCTCATCATATTTATGGTGCTCGCGCCGTCCGTTCAGCATGGAGTCGAGGTGGAAGTCCCAGAAGCTACTATAGAACCTATCGAAAGCAAGGAACAGCATATCGTTGTATCGATCACGAAAAACGGCGAACTATTTGTCCGAAAGGCTCCGGTGGAGTTAGACATATTAACGCCAAAACTTAAAGCGATATTCAAAAATAACCCGGATAAACAGATATATTTTGAGGCGGATAAAACAGTTCCGTATGGCAGGGTCATGGAGGTGATGGCCTCGATCAGGCGTGCCGGGATTACCAACATTAGTATGATAACAGAGCCGGAGAAGTGATGAACAGCCTGATATCGAGAGAACATTACAACGAGGCTTTCAAGCGTCTGATAAAGAAGACGCTTATTATCTCGATTGTCATTCACCTTGTTTTTGTCGGGGTCGGGATATTTAAATATAAACCAAAACCAAAGAGAAAGTTTTTTCAAACTACGAAGCTAACTCTTGTCGGGAAATTTAAACCTCGGAAAAAGGATAGCAAGAAGGTAGTTGCCGCTGAAAAGAAAAAACCGGTAAAAAAGAAGAAGCCACCGAAGAAGAAACCGAATAAGTCTAAAAAAACAAAGAAAAAGAAGAAGGTAAAAAAGAATAAAAAGAAGAAGCCGCCGAAGAAGGTGAATAAAAAGGCGAAGAGGATCGGCAGGGGAAAACCGAAAAAGGTCAAGCCGAAAGAAGATAAGTCACTTGATAACGCGTTGGCGATGATACGTAAAGAAGTTCAGGCGGATGATGATTATAAGAAGACTTTAGAGAAGATCAAGAAGAAGGTCGTAAAAGAACGACCTGAACCGGCAGTGAAGAAAACGAGAAGAAAGGCGACCGGTGACGTGGCGATGAGTTCGCTAACCCGGGATATGCTGAAGATAAAGAACAAAGAGTATTACGGGGTAATCGAGAAGAAGATAAAAGACGCGTGGGTGATACCTTCTGATATCGCGAAGGAAAAGAAGAAGGGTGTTGAAACCGTGGTATATATATGGCTCGAGAAAAACGGGAAGCTAAGTAAGGTTGAGGTTACAAAAAAATCCGGTTACGATCATTACGACGATTCCGCGGTGCGCGCGATAAGAAAGGCGCAACCGTTTCCGAAGTTGCCGAAAAGCATGAGTCGTGATATTTTGCGTATACCGATTATATTTGAACCGACTGATTAACACAAGAGGAGGAGGCGTGACGCCTCTCTCAATATTTAACAACTTATTTTGTTAAAAGAGGAGTAAACTAACAGTTAATGAGAAAACTTTTTTTATTTACTATAATATTATTAGCAATTCTAATCATCACCCCGCAAGCCGCGTTTTCTGCTGAAGAGATAGGTATTCGCATTACCAAGAAGCCTCAGTCGTCAGTGACCATTCCGATCGCCATAACTGAGCTTATCAACCTTGGTGTGTCTGACAAGGGGCTTGAACATAAGATGAACAAGAAGTCTGAGCACCTTTCTAACAGCCTCAAATCGACAGGGCTTTTTGAAATACTCGACCCGATAATGTTTCTCGAAGATCCCAATAAAGCTGCTATCAGGTTGAACAGTATTGACTTTGACGACTGGACGATCATTGGCGCCGTTGGGCTCATTAAGGGTGGCTACCGCTTAAAGGATAACGGTATGATCGAGCTTGAGATGCGGTATTTTGATACCTACTCAAAGGAGATGAAAATCGGAAAGAAGTATAGCGGTAGTAAAGATAAGGTAACGCGTATGCTCAACAGGTTCGCAAACGAGATACTTCTCGAGTTTACCGGTAAACGCGGTATTTTCGGTTCAATGATAGCGTATGTTCAGGTGGTGGACGATTACAAAGAAATATTTGTGATGTATTATGATGGTACTGCTAAGCAGCGGGTGTCACGTGATTTTTCTATCAGCCTCTCCCCGGCTTGGTCTCCAGATGGTGAAAAAATATCTTACACATCATATAAGTACGGGAACCCGGATCTGATGGTTAGTGATTTTATCCAGCGTAAGGTATACCGGCTCTCTAAGAGAAAGGGCCTGAACCTCGGCGCGGAGTGGTCACCAAGTGGAGAGAAAGTCGCGCTGATGCTGAGTAAGGGTAACAACTCCGATATATATATCATAGATTCTAATAGCGGTAAGTCACTAGAAAGGCTGACAAATTATTGGGGTATTGACGTATCGCCCACCTGGTCTCCTGATGGTAAAAAGCTCGCATTCACCTCTGACAGGTCAGGCAACCCGAATATATATGTTATGGATATCGATGAGAAAACTCCGAAGCGGATCACCTTTGACGCGAAGTATAATTCTTCACCGTCGTGGTCTCCACTCGGGGATAAAATAGCTTTCTGCGGTCAATCTAGAAATGGCAAGTTTAACATCTTTACTATCAACAAAGATGGTACAGGGTTACAACAGTTGACTGCCAGCTCGCGGGATAATGAAAACCCATCTTGGTCTCCAGATGGGCGTTATATAACTTTTGCCTCAAATAGAGCGGGTAACTACAATATTTACGTGATGAACTCTGATGGTACCGGTATTAAACAGTTGACTTCCTTAAAAACTGACGCGACTGCCCCGACCTGGTCACCACGCTTAGAATAATAAATCAGTTGACATACTATGCGTAGTTATGTAGTCTTTACAAAAAGCAGGTAAAACCAAACAATCCAATATAGGGAAAAACATGCCAGAAAACGAGATACCAGAGAACAACAGTAGATTGCGCCTTGCGGTCGATATCTTAATATTTACAGTAATAAAAGAAAAGTTGAATATACTTCTCATAAAGAGGAAGAATCCGCCATTTAAAGGTCAATTCGCTATCACTGGTGGCTTTGTCGAGGTGGAGGAGTCAATTCGCGATGCGGTGTACCGCGAGCTTTATGAGGAGGTCGGAATAAAGGACATCAAGCTCCATCAGCTCCACGCTTTCGGGAAGCCCGGTCGTGATCCGCGCGGCAGGGTTGTTACAGTTTCATATATCGGATTGTTGAACGTTGACTCGGTTTCGCCAAAGGCTTCTGATAATGCTGAGGAGGTGAAGTTTTTTCCGGTGGATAGCCTGCCGGAGCTGGCGTTTGACCACGAAAACATCATAGATTTTGGTCTCCATGAGTTGAAGCGTATACCGAACAGCTTTGATATTGTGAGAGATTATTTTACTGGTCCCTTTTCTTCTCAAGACCTTTATGGTCTCTACATGCTCATAAAAGGCGATGTCGTAAATAAGTTGGCATTCCAGCGGCTTATTGAGTGTTACCTTGAAATCAACTGAAACAAAAATCGTTGCGCTAACCTTTATGTAATTCACTAATGTATATCTGCGCCTGCCTGTTTTGTGCCGTTATTGTATGATGTCTAAAACCTAAAATTCACCACCCATATCATATAAGTATATGTATTCTTTATAAACTTTAGCCTAGCTGGCTTATTTTTATTCATCTGATGGTGAAATGTATAAAAAATAGTTGACAAAAGGAAATAATGTAATAGTTTTGTTATATGAAGACGTATAAGGAGAAAAATGCTGGAATAAGCGTGAAAAGGTTAATACAACAGTTTTTTATATTTTACATTCCGCTTCTGTTTTTAGTCGGAGTGATCTTATCATTTTTTTACTATTCTGACGCGAAAATTGTTAAAACGGCAATAAAAAAGCACCAGGAAAGCGATGTGGCGATCAAGGTTAAATCAATAACCAGTGATGTAAAGTCCGTTGTGTCAGACCTGAACTTTATTTCTAGGCAACATGGGCTGATTCAGCTGGTTGACAAGGATGAAAGGCTAGACAAATATGACCTTGAGTGTGATTTTCTTAAGCTTGCTGAGGAAAAAGAAAACTATGATCAGATACGCATTATTGACACTGACGGTATGGAAATAATTAGGGTCAACTACAACAATGGCAATCCTGTAATTGTTCCTGACGAGAAGTTGCAGAGCAAAAAACATCGCTACTATTTCAAAGAGACGTTCGCGTTGAATGAGGGGGAGGTATATATATCACCACTTGACCTTAATGTTGAAAATAATTTAATAGAGTTACCTTATAAGCCTGTGATACGGCTCGGAACTCCTGTTTTTGATAGTATGGGGGAGAAGCGTGGAGTCGTTGTTCTTAATTATTTAGCCGGGAAATTAATTGATAATTTTGTCGCTTTATGTTCGAAAGACGATGATGTAGCTCTTTTAAACTCAGAGGGCTATTGGCTTTACTCTCTGGGGGAGAATGACCGTTTTGGATTTATGTTCGCTGATAATAAGAATTTAACATTTGCCAAGCGTTATCCAGAAGCTTGGAAGGTTATTGTTGATTCGGGTTCAGGGCAAATTGATAATAATGATGGTATCTTTACTTTCTCGAAAGTATATCCCTTCAGAGGGATTGAGCGTGGGCGGGTGGGTGGCGCTAGTACAGAGAAAGGAGTTGATCGATATGTGTGGATTGTAGTTTCAAAAATTGTCCCGAACAAGTTAAATCAACAGATAGCAGTAATTTTTAAAAAATATATTGATATCTATTTTGTGATTACTATATTTTTAGCGCTGGTAGCTTGGATGTGCGCGAAGATAAGTTTACGCGAGAAGATGGCCACAAACTCATTATGCAGAAGTGAGGAGAACTTGGATGGGATAATAAAGTCGATAGCTGATGGGATTATAGTAACCGATCATGACAATAATGTATTGTTTATGAACCCTGCCGCTGAAAATATTTTTGGAGTGAGTTCTGAGCACGTAATCGGGATTCCGGTAGATGTTGCCATAAGAGAAGCAATGTTGGGGCAACGGGTCAATGATACTTTGGCAAAAAAACAGCCCGGTTATCAGTTTGACTTTACAGTCGACGATCCCAACGGCAACAAACCTAAGATCATGCATGCGCATACATCGGTGATTCATGACAGAAAAGGGCGTGAGCGTGGAATTGTTACAATAATCAATGATGTTACTCAGGAACGAGAGGCTGTTAGGGTGAAGACGGAGTTCCTTTCTACAGCGGCTCATGAGCTTCGTTCGCCTTTGACATCAATTCGTGGGTTTTCAGAGATACTATTGACCCGGGACAATCTTAAACCCGAAAAAAGAAAAGAGTTTTTGCAGTATGTCAATGAGCAGTCAGTGAGTCTTTGCGGCATTATCAATGATCTGCTTGATATCTCCAGAATTGAGTATGGTTCAGGGTTTTCGTTCAACAAAGGGGTGTGCGATATAAAAAAGTGTGTATTAGATGTTGTTTCACGTTTTAAAAATAACGATGAAATTCACACTTTTATCCTAGAAATTCCAGAAGAAAAAATAGAATTGTATGTCGACAATGATAAATTTGTACAGCTACTGAATAATCTTCTTAGTAATGCTGTGAAATATTCTCCCGAAGGTGGCGCGATAAGCTTGTCAGTCAGCAGAAATGAACAGGGCGGGAGTTTTACTATTAAGGACGAGGGGCTTGGTATGACTCCTGATCAATTGAAAAACGTATTTGAAAAATTTTATCGTGCTGGTTCCTCTAGCCATAATATTGAAGGCACTGGGCTTGGTATGACAATTGTCAAGTATATTGTTGAAGCGCATGATGGGGAAATCACTATTGAAAGCGAGCCGGGAAAAGGTACAGAAATCGTTGTCGCTATACCATACAAACCGAGTGAAGAAGCAGAGCAGGAGGGGTAGGTAATGAAACATATACTTGTTGTTGACGATCACAAAGACGTTAGAGATTTGATCGCGCTGATTTTAGACGGTGCGGAGGATTATCAGGTAGCCAAAGTTGAGTGTGGTGAAAAAGCTGTCGAGATATCAAAGAAAAAAAGGCTTGACCTGGTTATCATGGATGTTGTGATGCCTGAGGGGATCGATGGTTATAGTGCTACAAAAAGTATAAAGCAGCATTCAATAAATCAGGAACTCAAAATTATTATGGTTACTGCAATGGGACATGATATGGATATTAGGCAAGGCATTAAGGCGGGTGCGGACGCTTATATTGTGAAGCCATTCAGCCCAGTTGAACTGATTGACAAAGTGGATCGGATGCTTAAGTCACTAGAATAATAACTTGTACATATTTACAAAAATAAGGCAGAAAAATGACGAGTTTTATTTTTATTTTTCAGAGGCAAAAAAAAATCAACTAAATAGCAAAAAGTCTTGACATTTATTATGAAAATTGTTAACTTTCCACTCCTTAAGTGATTAATAGATTGAAGGCCCGTAGCTCAGGGGGAGAGCGCTATCTTGACTCGGTAGATGTCGTCGGTTCAAATCCGACCGGGCCTACCATTTGTTTTCTCTTAGAGCTCTCATGTAGTAGGCAATATGGGAGTAACCAGCAAAAAAACAGGCAAGCCTGTTAAATGAAAGAGACTATGAGCGAAGTAAATATTACATTAAAAGACGGTAACATCATTAAACTTGAGGCGGGGAAAACACTTTACGATGCGGCTTACGCGATCGGACCCGGCTTAGCCAAGGTAGCTCTTGCCGGCTATGTAGACGGTGAGATGGTAGACCTCGGTCACAAGATAGAAGCCGACGCTGAGGTAAATATAATAACTAACCGTTCTGACGAAGCGATTGATATCATACGGCATTCCACAGCGCATCTGATGGCGCAGGCGGTTAAAGAACTATATCCAAAAACTAAGATAGCTATCGGACCAACAATAGAAAACGGTTTTTATTACGACTTTGATGTTGACGCTCCTTTTACACCAGAAGATTTTACTAAGATAGAAAAACGGATGAAAGAACTTTACAAGAAGAAAGTTCCGATAGCTCGTGAGGTGCTAACGTCAGATGAGGCGATAAAACTTTTCAAAGATCTTGGTGAGACTTACAAGGTTGAGCTGATCGAGGATCTCGCTGAGGAGACGGTTTCAATATACCGTCAGGGCGATTTTATCGACCTTTGTCGTGGTCCGCATGTTCCTACTACCGGTAGTCTGAAGGTGTTTAAGCTTGTTTCAAACGCGGGCGCTTACTGGCGTGGCGATGAGAACAAAAAAATGCTCCAGCGTATTTATGGTACAGCTTTTTTCAAGAGATCTGAATTAGATGAGCATCTGCACAAGCTTGAAGAAGCTAAGAAGCGGGATCACCGTAAACTTGGTAGGGAGCTTGAGCTGTTCAGCATAAATGAGGAGGTTGGAGCGGGGCTTGTTATATGGCATCCTAAAGGCGCAATGCTTCGTCACCTCTTAGAGGACTTTGAAAAAAAAGAGCACTTAAAACGTGGATATGATTTAGTTATCGGGCCTCAGCTCTTGAAGGTAGATATGTGGAAGAAGTCTGGTCACTTTGATAACTATAAAGAGAATATGTACTTTACCAAGATTGAGGAGCAGGAGTATGGTGTGAAGCCGATGAACTGCCTCTCACACATGCTTATCTATAAGTCTAAGATACGTAGCTATCGCGACCTGCCGAAACGGTATTTTGAGCTTGGTACGGTGCACAGGCATGAGCGTACCGGCGTGCTTCACGGACTTATGCGTGTACGGGGGTTTACTCAGGACGACGCGCATATACTTTGTACTCCTGATCAGCTACTTGACGAGATAAACTCCATCATAGAATTTGTTAGCGATGTTATGGAAATGTTTGGTTTTGAATACGAGATGGAGCTTAGCACCAGACCGGAAAAGTCGATCGGATCCGATGAAGACTGGGAGCGGGCTACTGAAGCGCTCAAGCAGGCGCTTGAGTCTACAGGTCGGGAATATGAGATGAATGAGGGTGATGGCGCTTTTTATGGTCCTAAGATAGATATAAAATTAAAAGATGTGCTTGACAGGAAATGGCAATGTGCTACAATACAGTGCGATTTTACACTTCCAGAAAGATTTGATCTTACTTATGTAGGGGCTGATGGAGAAAAACACAGACCAGTAATGCTTCATAGAGTCATTCTCGGCTCTATTGAACGTTTTATCGGGGTGTTGATCGAGCATTTTGCCGGAGCTTTTCCGGCATGGCTCGCACCGACACAGGCAATTGTTTTAACGGTTTCTGAGAAATATGATGAATACGCGAAAAAGGTATATCAGGAGTTAAAGAGCGCGGGTATCAGGGCTGAGATAGATTTACGGAACGAGAAATTGGGATATAAAATACGCGAAGCTCAGTTGATGAAAGTACCTTATATGCTTGTCATAGGTGAGAAGGAAAAAGACGCTGGTGGAGTATCACCGCGTAAGAGAAGCGGTGAGGAACTAAAATTAAAGAGTGTCGAAGAGACAATCAATCTAATTAATGAAGATGTCAAACAGCGGAGGTGACGCTAATAGCAAGAGATAGACTAAACGTAAACCGTGATATCCGTTCCAGGGAAGTCCGGTTAATCGACGACAATGGTGAGCAGTTGGGAATCCTTCCTCTCGAGGAAGCATTAGCACATGCAAAGAACAAGGGGTTGGACTTGGTGGAGGTATCTCCAGGCTCAAATCCATCTGTTTGCAGAGTGCTTGATTATGGGAAGTACAAGTACCAGCAGAGCAAGAAACTACATGAGGCGAAGAAGAAGCAGAGTGTCATTCATGTAAAAGAGGTCAAGCTACGACCAAAGACTGACGAACATGACTATCAGGTAAAAGTTAATCATGTTAGGCGTTTCCTTGGACGTGGAGATAAGGCTAAAGTCACGATGCGGTTCCGAGGGCGTGAAATAACACATGCTGAGCTTGGTAAGGCGATGCTTGATAGAATTGCCGGTGACTTGCGTGAAATAGCTGACGTAGAACAGAGACCAAAGTTGGAAAGTAGAAGAAGCATGGTGATGGTACTCGCTCCGAAGAAAGTTCAGCCGTAATAGCTGTTTCGGTGTGAGTTAAGAGTAAGCCATTAATTTATGTTTTTTTTTAATATATCGCTGTGTATTTTTTTTAGAAAGGAAGTAATATGCCAAAGATTAAGAGTAAAAGAAGCGCTGCAAAGAGGTTCAAGGCAACCGGTAGCGGTAAAATAAAAAGAAGTAAGGCTTTTTCTAGTCATATTCTGACAAAGAAAAGTCCTACCCAAAAACGAAACCTTCGAAAGAGTGGTTTAGTTGATGATTCAAACGTAAAAGGCGTTAGAAAGATGTTACCATATCTTTAACAGGTCCGCCTGTTTATTATACTGGTATGATCCTCTAGTAGTTTGTTACAGCTGGTTCATTAAAGTTAATAATCCACCTTCTTTTAAAGGTGCTTATAAATTTGTAAATTATTAAGGAGAGTTGTAGATGCCAAGAGTAAAAAGAGGTCTTATATCAAGGACCCGGAAAAGAAAACTATTTAAACAGACAAAAGGTTTTAGAGGTGGCAGGAAGAACCTTCTCAGACTTGCTACTGAGTCTCTGGCTCGTGCGCTTAATTACGCGTATCGTGACAGACGTACAAAAAAACGTGAGTTCAGAAAGCTCTGGATTACAAGGATAAACGCGGCAGCTAGATTGAACAATATATCTTACTCAAGACTCATTGGAGCTATGAGTAAGAGAAATATTGAGATTGACAGGAAAATCCTTTCTGATATCGCGATACATGACCCAAGAGGTTTTCAAGAGATTGTTAAGGTAGCTGTTGAGGCTTAAATCAAAACTTCTTACCACAAGGTTGGCTTATGATTGATGATCTGAAACAGTTAAATGAATCTGCATTAAATAAGCTTAAAGAATTGAATAGCATAGACGAGATACTTAACCTGAAAATTGAGTATCTCGGTAAGAAGGGACACCTTACTTCCGTCTTGCGTAATATGAGCAAGGTGAGCAAGGAAATGCGTCCTGAAATAGGTAAGGTAGCTAATGAAGTTAAGAAGTCGGTTGAGGCTTCTATTGACGCTGCTGTTGAAACGATAAAAGATGCTGATAAGAACAAGTCGTTATCTGAAAAGCTTATCGACGTTACCCTCCCTGGAAGGAGAGGGCAGCTCGGACGCTTGCATCCAATCACCGCGGTAATCGAAGAGATCAAGGACACGTTTCAGCGGTTTGGGTTTGAGATTGAAGAAGGTCCTGAGATTGAGACCGATTATTACAATTTCGAGGCGTTGAACATCCCTAAGGATCATCCGGCCCGCGACATGCAGGACACATTCTACATTTCTAAAGACCAGGTATTACGTACGCATACATCGCCTGTCCAGATTAGAACATTCGAAAAACAGGATCCGCCCGTTAAGATTATAGCGCCCGGACGTGTCTATCGATGTGACTCTGATGTCACTCACTCACCAATGTTTCACCAGGTGGAGGGCTTTTTGGTCGACACTGACGTGACATTCGGCGACCTAAAGGGGATATTGGTTGCTTTTATACACCAGATGTTTGGTGATAAGATCGGCGTTCGGTTTCGACCGAGTTACTTCCCGTTTACTGAGCCGTCGGCTGAAGTCGATATGCAGTGTGTGATTTGTATGGGGAAGGGGTGTCGTGTCTGTTCAAAGACTGGGTGGCTTGAGATTCTCGGTTGCGGCATGATAAATCCGGCTCTCTTTGAGTATGTCAAGTACGACACTGAAAAGTATACAGGCTTCGCGTTCGGCATGGGAGTTGAGCGTATCGCAATGCTGAAGTACCAAATAAATGATATTAGACTCTTATTTGAGAATAATATGAGATTCCTGAGACAGTTTTAACAGGCACGCCTGTTTTTATGAGGTTTGATCTAATAGTGCTTATTACGAGATTAAAACCTTATACCCCGTTAGCTTGCTATGGGGTATAATATTATAAGAAATCGCTTTAAATTCCAGAGGTTAAAATGAAATTCACCTATAATTGGTTGAAAGAATATGTGAACATCAGTATTCCCACCGACGAGCTGTCAGATATACTCACTATGGGTGGGCTAGAAGTCGAGACGCTTACGTATCTCGGTGATGGATTACAGAATATAGATACGGTCAGAATCACCGCGATAAAGCCGCACCCGAACGCGGATAAACTGAGTCTTTGCGAGGTGACAGACGGTAGTGAGTCGCGTGAGATAGTTTGCGGCGCGAAGAACATGAAGGTTGCTGATATTGTCGCGCTTGCAAAGCAGGGCGCGGTATTACCAAATGGTCTCAAGATCAAACCTACGAAGATCCGCGGTATCTCCTCTGATGGTATGCTTTGCTCTGAAAAGGAGCTTGGTCTAGCTGACGAGTCCAGCGGTATTATGATATTGCCAGAAGGCACTAAGGTAGGCGAACCAATTGCTTCAGCGCTTGGTCTGGATGACTATCTGTTCGAGATAGGGCTGACACCAAACCGCTCTGACTGCCTCAGCCTGCACGGTATCGCGAATGAGGTATCTGTTCTTACCGGAGCGGAACTGAAGCCGTTTGAGTTCAATCTAACGGAGTCAGAAAACAGCATCGAGGGTGCTATTGATGTTGCTATAGAGAACAGCGACGCCTGCAACAGGTACACCGCAAGAGTGCTTAAAAATGTTGTTATCAAGGAGTCTGATCCTATCATCAAGGCGCGTCTGAATGCGATCGGTATCAGGTCGATTAACAACATCGTCGATATCACGAATTATGTTATGTTCGTTTACGGGCAACCTTTGCACGCGTTTGATTATAACCTGATCAGTGGAAAAAAGATTATCGTAAAGTGTGCTACAGAAGGCGAGAAGTTTATGACGCTCGATGAGAAGGAACGAGCGTTAAAGAGTAGTGATCTTATGATTTGTGACAGTGAACGAAGCGTCGCGCTCGGTGGTGTTATGGGCGGGGTGAACTCCGAAGTGTCGGACAACACAACAGATGTGCTGCTTGAAAGCGCCTACTTTAACCCTACAAACATACGGCGGACAGCTCGCAGGCTTGGGCTGGCGTCAGACTCGTCGCATCGGTTTGAACGGGGCGTGAACCCTGATACTGTGACAGAGGCGCTCGATTATGCCGCGTCGCTGATGCAGAGGTCAACCGGTTGTGAGATTTTAAAAGGTATTGCTGATGTGCATCCGGTAGAGTATGTTGACAGGACTGTAAGCGCTCGAGTGAGTAGGGTAAACAAGGTGCTCGGTACCGATTTTACAATGGATGGTTTTATTGAGCAGTTGAAGCGCCTGAAGCTTGAAATCGTCAGTAGCGATGATGATTCTGCTGTAATAAAAGTGCCGCGCAACCGGCATGACCTAGTAAAAGAGATTGATATTATTGAGGATATAGCGCGAATATATGGTTATGACAATATAAAAGTAACCCTGCCAAAAGTACCGGCTGTCGCGAAAAAGAAAAAGCCGCGGGTGATCTTGACAGATAAAGTGCGTAATACTCTTTCGAATAATGGATTTTTTGAGGTGATAAACTACAGTTTCTACGCTCCGAAGGATGTAGAGCTGTTTTCGATGGATAAGTCCGCAGGGTCGATCAAAGTACTTAACCCGCTGACTGATGAGCAATCAGTGATGAGATTGTCGCTCTTACCAGGGCTTCTTGATACAGCAAAAAGGAATATAAATCATAAAAACACAGACTTAAAATTATTTGAGTTAGGAAAAACATTTTTTAAGAAAGCTGATGATAGTATCGTCGAAACAGTAGAACTAGCCGGAATTATTACAGGAAATAGGTGTGATGAGACGTGGGGTAGCGAAAAAAAAGTAGTTGATTTTTATGATATTAAAGGTATAATTGAATTAATACTTGAAAATATTAAAGTAATTGGGTATATTGTTAAAGAAGGGTCAAGTAGAAAGTACTTACACCCTACGGTTTCCGCTGAAATATACATGGGTAAGGATTTATTAGGTGTGATCGGTGAGTTACACCCTGACATTAATGAGAATTATAGCATTGACGGTAAAGTATATCTGTTTGAGTTTGCATTTGAAAAGCTCTGTAAATACGCTAAGAAAGCAGTGACCTTTAAACAATTACCTAAGTATCCTTATGTTCAGAGGGATATTGCGTTGGTAGTAGATAAAGATATCGCGAGTGCCGACATAGTAAAAGAGATAAGTAGCCGTCCGAAGAACCTAGTTGAAGATGTGGCTATATTTGATCTTTATGAGGGGAAGCAGGTAGGGGAAGGTAAGAAAAGTATAGCGTTCAGAATCACTTACCGTGATAAAGACAGGACATTGACAGATGACGCAGTAAGTGAGATTATGAGTAACTTATCAACCAGGCTCGAAAAGAAGTTTGGTGGCCAATTAAGAAAATAGGAATGGGAGGAAAAGATGACGAAGGCTGATCTAATTGAAAAAGTAAGTGAGGGAGCTGGTTTTTCAAAAAAAGAATCTGCTGAAATCGTTGAACTTGTTTTTGACATTTTGAAGGAAAACCTGGAAAATGGTGAGAATGTTAAGGTGTCTGGTTTTGGTAACTTTATAGTCAGACATAAGAAGACAAGAAAAGGCAGGAATCCTCAGACTGGCGATGAGATTTTGATATCTGAGCGGAATGTTGTAACATTTAAGACAAGCCAAGTGTTAAAGAATTCTTTAAACTAAATAAACTGTATAGGGGTGATTGCAAGTGACCAAGGTCACTGATCCTCAAAAAATGTATTTCAAAATTGGTGAGGTAAGCGA
>JAJRXV010000273.1 GCA_024276115.1 Deltaproteobacteria bacterium | reverse complement strand
GCATGGGTATTAAATACACCCGTTGCCGACCATCATCCTTGAAGGAAGACCCGCTCACTAAAAATGTTATCCTCAACTACCAGGCTGAAAGTGGTGAGGTAATTAATGAAGAGTTTGATATGGCTATTCTTTCATGCGGCCTGCAACCACCGAAAGACGCGAAGATACTTTCAAAGAAATTAAGCCTCGAACTAAATGAGTTCGGTTATTTAAAGAGCCAGAAATATACACCTTTAAATACTAATATAGATGGCATATACTCCTGTGGCGCTTCACTTGAGCCGAAAGACGTGCCGGATTCTGTCACTCAGGCGAGCGGCGCCGCTGCTAAAGCACTGGTCGCTCTTTCTGAAACAAAGGGCTCGCTTGTTGTAAAAAAAGAGTACCCGAAAGAGAAGGATGTGGAAAATGAAGAGCCTCGTATCGGTGTATTTGTCTGTCACTGCGGGCGTAACATAAGCAGTGTGGTCGATACTACAGCAGTCGCGGAATACGCGAGTAAACTGCCGAATGTTGTTTACACCGGTGAGTATTTGTACTCCTGCTCCTCAGACGCGCAGGAAGGCATAAAGGAGATAATGGAGCGCGAGAACCTGAACAGGGTGCTCATTGCCGCGTGTTCACCGAGAACACATGAGCCGCTCTTCCAGGATATGCTGAAAGAAGGAGCGCTTAATCCATTCCTCTTTGAGATGGCTAATATCCGTGACCAATGTTCATGGGTACATCAGAACGACCACCCCGGAGCAACCGTAAAATCAAAACAACTTGTGCAGATGGCTGTGGACAGGTCAAGACTGCTGAAGCCATTATACAAACAGGATTACGGTCTAAACCATAACGCGCTTGTTATCGGTGGCGGTGTCGCCGGCATGAACGCCGCGATAAACTTCGCCGACCAGGGGTACGCTGTTGAGTTGATTGAAATAACAGACGAGCTCGGTGGGAACGTACGGCATATCCACTATACTGTAGAGGGTCAAGATCCCGCGGAATATTTGAACAACCTGACAGCTGAGATTGAGAAAAATGATAAAATAAGTGTCCGCCTGAATTCAGAGGTCACAAAGACTTCTGGTTTTCTCGGTAACTTTAAAGTAGAAGTCGCTTCGCAGGATGGTGCGGTCGAAGAGCTTGATAGCGCTGTGATCGTCGTCGCAACCGGTGGCGTGGAATACCAGGGAGATGATTACCTTTATGGTAAAGACAATCATGTTATCAGCCAGCGTGAGCTTGAACGGCGCGTCGCGAAAGAACCTCAGTCGCTTGATAATGCGAAGGATGTTGTTATGATCCAGTGCGTCGGTTCGAGAAACGAGGAGTTCGTCGGCTGTAGCAGAATATGTTGCACAAACGCTATCAAGAACGCGATCAAGCTGAAAGAGACCTCGCCCGAGCGGAATGTTTACATCCTCTACCGGGATATCAGGACTTACGGCTTTAGGGAGCAATATTACACTAAAGCGCGTGAGTTGGGTGTGGTCTTCCTCCGCTTTGACGAGAAGACTCCGCCTGTTGTCAAAAATGAGAATGGGCTCAAAGTCACAGTAAAAGATGAAATGCTCGGTCTGCCGGTGGAGCTAAGCCCTGACCTGCTCGTGTTGAGTATGGGTATAAGACCATCGTTGAATAGTGAAAAATTATCAAAAGTACTCAAAATACCGCTTGACAGCCTTGGTTTCTTCCTTGAGGCGCACATGAAACTGCGACCGGTGGAATTCGGCGCTGACGGCTTGTATCTTGCCGGACTTGCGCACTTTCCGAAATTTATCGATGAAACAATATCGCAAGCGTGCGCGACAGTCGCGAAGGGAACCGCTATTCTCTCGAAAGACTCGCTCTCTTTAGGTGGTGTGATCTCGGTTGTAGAAGAAGACAAATGCGTGGCGTGCATGACGTGCGTTAGGCTCTGCCCTTATCACGTGCCCGAAATCATCAACAATGTAGCGAAGATCGAACAGAGTCAATGCCAAGGGTGCGGCATCTGCGCGGCGGAGTGCCCTGCTAAGGCAATTCAGCTACAACACTACACCGATGCTCAAATGCTCGCGAAATGTGAAGGATTCTGCTTGGAAGAACAAGTATAGTATCGGTAAAATCAACAAATCTAACAAAAAAGGCGCTGACTTTCAGCGCCTTTTTTTTGTGATAAACTAATTTAAACTTATGTACAAGCATTTTTAAACCGTCATCCTGAACTTGTTTAAGGATCTACCAGGCTTTTGTTCGCTTTCGCTCACGTCCTTAATCATGGATTCCCGATTACTTCCTCGGTAATGACGTGGTGTGGTACATTTATTTTTACCGGTTATTTGAAAGCATTTTGCGTTTCTCCCACCACCGTTGCCACTTACTTATGTTGTTGGCGTAATTTAATCCGGTAAGCCTTTTCAACGATTTAGCGGCAGTACCGCGAACCTTGAGATTTCTATCGAGCAATGCGTGAACAAGTGGCCCTAACGCCCGCTCATCATCAATATTACCGAGAACACCGGCGGCGTTTTTCCGCAAAATCCAGTCATTATCCTGAAGAGCTGTT
>JAJRXV010000272.1 GCA_024276115.1 Deltaproteobacteria bacterium | reverse complement strand
TACTCTCTATGTAGCCTCGCTCGCTCGCGTCTTTTTTTATCCTTTCAGCTTCGCTCCTGGCGGAAGTGAGGATAGTGTCAGCCTCTTTCTTCGCGTCAGCTATGACCGTATGCGCCTCTTCAACAGAGTCCTGAAATATTTTTACTTTAGTCGCGTGATGAGTATTATGTTCAAACACCGGTATAGATTTAGAGTGCTCTTTTTCCGCGATTTTTTTCGGCTCGAGCTCCTTATCAAATGTTGTTAAAAGACTGGCGTCAAACTCCCCTTTTTTATAAATGCTAGGTGACAAATTCCGCCTCCTCGCCACCAGCGAGCCCGATGACACCTTCTTCTTCAAGCTGTCTCGCTACGTCAGTGATAGTGTTTTGCGCCGCGCCGACATCAGCGACTTTTACCGGTCCCATAAACTCCATCTCTTCTTTTATCGCCTCGACCGCACGCATAGACATATTCTTGAAGAACTTCTCTTTAAGCTGCTCATGCGCGCCTTTCAACGCGAGGGTGAGCGCTTTTTTGTCAATACGCTTGAGTATCTCCTGAATCGCCTTATCATCGACAAACTGAATATCCTCAAACACAAACATAAGCTGTTTGATGTTGGTGGCGAGATCAGGGTCTTTCTCCTCTAGCTTGTCGAGCAGTACTTTCCCTTCGTTCCGGTTCATACGGTTGAGCATTTCGGCGACAGTTTTAACACCATGTATCTCAACGCTCGAACTCGTCAACTGGTCAAGTTTCTTCTGCAACACCTTAGATATTTTATTTATTACCTCGGGGGAAAACTCCTCAAGGTTCGCCATCCTCTCTGCAACTTCAACCTGAAGCTCCTTAGGCAAAGAACCCATTGTGGAGGATGCTTTCGTCAGGTCCATGTGCGACAAAATGAGCGCGATAGTCTGCGGATGTTCTTTCTGGATGAATTTAGATAGTATCTTAGGGTCAACCTTCTGGAGTGAGTCAAAGCCGCTACCGGTACCGAGGTACTTCATCAGGCGATCGATTATTTTTCTTGCCTGTTCAGGGCTAAGTGATTTTTTGAGAAGGTTTTTCGCGTAGTCCACACCGCCGATAGCGATATATTCTTTCGCCAGCGTCATCTGGTGGAACTCTTCAAGTATCTCAGAAGATACCTCTGGCTTGACTTCTTGCAACATGGAAATCTCACGCGTTACATCCTGTATCTCCTCCTCGTTTAAGAAGGTGAGTATCTTTGATGCCGTGTCATCACCAAGCGAGATCATCAAAACCGCCGCTTTTTTCGCCCCTTTATAATTTGTAGCCATTTACCTGCCCTCTGCTCAAACGTGAAATATTCCCAACAACTCTTAATCTTCATGTATCCATGTCTTCAGCAGTTGAGAGATAGATTCGGGATCCTTTTCCGCCAGCCTCTCTATCCTGTGCTTGATAGCTTGCTTTCTCTTCGCGCCCTCTGGCATCTTTGACTCGCCGGCGATCTCCGCCTCAAGCGCCATCACCTCACGCGCCATCTTATTATCTATATCTTCGGATGACTTGGCAGAAGCGAGCGCGGCTTCCTCTGGAGATAACGGGGCTACTCCAGACTGTCCTACCGACGCGAGCATCTGCCCTTCTGGTAACGCGACTTTCGGTACCTGTGTCATCCACTTCATCATAGGTCTGATGACGAACAACAAAACGACTATCAACATGATCGCCGGTGCGACGTATTTACTCACCTGTTGCCATATCGATTTAGTTATACCTTCTGCCACCATTCCCGCCATGACTATAGGGGACTCC
>JAJRXV010000271.1 GCA_024276115.1 Deltaproteobacteria bacterium | reverse complement strand
TTTATCACCTTCGCAAAATCTATATCGTAATTCATATATCGCCTTTTAAGTTATAATTTCTTTTTAATTAATTACTAAACAAGACTCCTGCACACCCCTAAAACCGTCATCCTGAATTCATTTCAGGATCTGGTAATCCTAATAAATCAGGGTAGACCCCGAAGCCAGAGGCGCGCCTCGTTTATTCGCTCCGCTCAGGGTTTAGTCCTGGGTTCCCGATAAAAGCCTCGGGAATGACCGTGTGGTAGTCCTACGTTTTTACCCTAGAACCCTAGTTTGCTCCCCTAGAACCTAATATTTGCACCTACATATATTTATTATACAACTAACTCTAAATAGTCAACAGGTTTTTTGATCTCCGTGATAGAAATCGTCTGTTTCAGGTCGGCGAGGATATCATCGAGAACACCATTATTGCACTTTGGCACCATTATCTCAATCTCACCCCTGCCGGCGTTCAGTGTGCGCTGCATCGCGATACCATCATAAGATTCTATGATGAATTTTAAGAACGCGATATCCTTCGGAGCTATCTGAAAGTAGCGCCTGATAATCTTAATATCCGCTTCTGTCACCACTCCACTCCTTTACGTTTGTTCCGTATGTAGAAGCCGCCGACGATGCGATCGCTCGGGTAGCTGTATTTTATGTCCTCAAGGAATTTGTCGAGTTTTTCCGGCTCTTTCATTATTTTGTGTATTTTTATTATACCAAACATCGCGCTATATAAATCATTCCTGTTATGCTCAGGGTTGTTGTAAACTTTATAAAAATTTTGGAGCGCCTCACCATAATCCCCCTGGAAGAGGTAATAATTCCCAAGCCGCAAAGTCAAATGTCCGGCAAGCTCCTTTTTCTTCGAAAATTCATTCAGGAATTTATTAGTATATTTGAACATAAGGCGTACATGCCTTTTGTCGCTCTCGAGTGCGTTAGGCGTGTTAAGAAAGTGTATATTGTACGGTAAAGTCGCGTAGAGGTAATAGACATAATATGAGAGCCGACCATGACTACCATATTTTAAGAGGTACTTGCTCAACATCGCCTCGGCCTCTTTACGCCCGTTATCTATGTAGCTCTCCGCGAGAAATATATAAGAGTATTCGGCGTATATTGTGTCTGGATAGTCTTCTATCACTTTGGTGAAATAGCGGTACAGCTCAGGGTCCTCAGATGTTATCAGCGGCCTCGGCAGTAAAACGAACAGCCCCTTGTAAAACAGCTCGCGCGCACTTTGCGGTATCTGTATAGCCGTATATAGCGCCTTCAGCTCCTTGTTCAGCTTGTCGGATTTGAGCCATTGCTCTTTGTGAAGCCGCTTGAGCTCCTTCACCTTAGAGATAAACTGCAACAGCTTAAACGCCTTGAAAGCCCTATCACTCTCCGGCTCGGCCTCGGCAAACTCATATATCGATAAAAAAGACTCCTCAAAAGACTCCAATATCTCAATATAACCTTTGCCATCCCACTTGATCTCCTTCACAAGATCATTGTTAATAGCGAAGACGCGTGTCGGGGCGGCTAGTCCGGCAAGAATAGTCAATGATAAAATTATAACTATGATTAATACTTCTCTACTTCTCAATTTTACACTCCTAAATATATAATGGCTAGGAATATCTGGATAAAATCTATATACTTATGCACTCTAGCATACAAAGCCTCTCTGTTTTTTTTCGGGTATACTAAAAATATCGCAATTATACTAATCAGAATTTTCTTTCAAAAAGGAGGGTTAAGGAGAAACATAAAACAAGAAGAATGATAGCAAAAAAAATGAATAAACACAACAACTAATTTCTTAAAGATTTTTCTCGAGTTTCACCATTTTTTTCAATAAAGTGATAGGCAATGCGCTCAAGTCCCCTCTTGAGACATCGCGATGTGCGAAGTAGAGGAGGCGGGTAAGGCCATTGATTTCACAGGGAGTGTGCATTTATTTACACACTCCGCCCTTGTGAACATTCATAATTCATCATCCATGATTCTTCCCCCTACTTCCTATCAAAAAAGATATTCTTAGAAGAAGAACTAAGCGGTATCCCATAAGCGATCTTGATCGACTCGTCGAAGATACCAAGCTTCATCGCGGCGAACCCGACCGAGAACATTATACGGTTGTCCACGTGGTTCCGCGCCGCGAGCGATACCGCGCTCCCGATAGCTATCCCGAGATCACCGGCGTTGAACGCGCAGAGGTTCGAGGCGAGCTCAAGCTCCGCGCAGTCGCTGAACCCGCAAAAGCCGCAATCGAGCCCAGTGGTTTGCAAAGTGGTGCCGAGCAGGACGATCGCCGTACTCTTTTTTATGTTGTTCGCGTCCCGGACGAAGAACCCGTACCGCTCGATCTTCTCCCCGATCTCGATCATACTTTCCGCCAGTTTGTCGATATCGCTGCCATCGGCGATCATGATTTCGAGGTTGTCGGCGCCCCTCGCTTTTGGGGCGGTGTGTGCCGCGACGCACATCTGTCGCGCTACGTTCATCACTGCTTCGGTTTCTATTTCTGAGCTCTTAAATATCATATCACTTTCCCCTTGTTTTTGAGAACTGGTGTACCTGGTGAATAAACGCTTCTAGCTTGGTGACGCTGTTCGTGTTCTCCTGCCCCTCATACGCCATATTCAGGCACGGTATGTTGCCGTGATCCTCACGATACCGCTTGAGTAGCGCGCTTACGATTGTCCCGGGCATACAGCCGAACGGCATGATGTTCACGATACCGCACGCGCCCTTGTTATAGTAGTCGATCGCCTTACCGATGCTGATTATCGCCTCACCCTCAAACGAATCGTGGACATAAGGCATACCGAGATCCATGATAGAGCGGATAGGCGGATCAGGGAGGTTTCTGAGGTAATCCGAGAATATTTTCCCATACTTATGCTCGATGCTCAACTGATACTTCTCGGTCAATATATGATCCATAAAGTTCGTGAGATCCTTCTCCTCCTTCAACTCACGCGCCGAAGTGAAGTTGATATAAAACACCCACTCACTAAACGGCGGGTGCCACACCTCCGCGCCGAGATCCTCAAGCACGTTGATGATGTTTTCGTTGCTGAACTTGTTGGTACGTACGTACATCTCACCGATGATACCGATCAGCGGCTTTCTCTCGCCCTGGATACCTACCTTCTTAAACGCCTTCTTTGCTTCCTTTAGCGTCTTCTCTATCTTGTCGCCACCCTTCACCGAAGCCGCGAGCTTTTGTACATACTCCTCATACACGCCGACCGTCTCGCCGCGGTTTATCTCATACGGCTTCACCTGACGCAACATCTTTTCGAGCATATCGATACCGATCACCCCGCGCCAGACGTTTTTTAGGAACTTCCGCCCATACTTCCCGAGCTCGTTCGCGAGTCCCCTGTCCTGGTTCGGGGAGTAGATAGGTATCTCTTCTAGTCCCATATCATCGAGCACAATCCGCTGGAAGCTGTTGTACTGCCCAAAGCGGCACGGTCCGTTACCAGACGGCATGAAGAACGCCGACTTGTTAGGGTCAAACCCCTTCGACTTGCACGTCTTCACCATATCGCCAGTAGTGAGGATGCACGGGTAGCATTCCTTCCCTGACGTGTGACGCCTGCCCCACATCAAGGTCTCCTCGTCTGACTCCTCGATCACCTGCGATTCGACACCGACCGACTCGAACGCCGCCGCGACAACATAAGCGGTATCGGTCATCAATGGCACATATATCTTCCTCTGCTCTGACTGCTCCGCCACCTTCTCTTTCTCTTTCACCTTCTTCTTTTCTTTCTGCTCGAACTCCGCCTTAAAGCGGTCATGGTTCCGTAAGCTGTCGAGGAACGCCTCGCAACGCGTTATCGCGCCCGCGTCCGCGCTATGCTCATCCACCTCAAGCTGTAGGTACGGCTTGTTGTCCATCCGCTCCTTAAAGAAGTGCGATATGAAGGAGTCGGGGCCACACCCGAAGTTCGTGATGTAGACAGCGTTTAAGCGGTCGTCATTATTGACGATCTCCGCCGCGCTCAAAATCTTCTGCCCGCCCTTCCAGTACATATCGGTCTTGATACTCTTTAACTCCGCCTTCTCGAGCGGGAGGTAATCCATCGGCATAGCGAGTACACCGAGAGCGTTCAACTTCTTCGGCAACTCAAGGTTGATCCCACCGTCACAACCGTTATACGGGCGACTGATGATCACTACAGCCTTCTGATCCTCCTTCAGATTCGCGAGCGCCTCTTCGCCCTTCTTGTGCAGATCGTAATAAAACTGCTTCTGCCGCTTATAGGCGAACGCCGTCGCCTCTTTTATCTTTTTCTTCGGTATGTTCAGCTCCTTACCGACCGAAAACAGCTCTTTCGCGACCGCGCTCTCCTTCCGCTGGAGGTGAACGACGGTCTGCAACACTTTTACACCAGCGCCCTCAAAATCTATCGCCGAGTGCATAGTATACGGAAACGCCTGAATATACGGGCAGTTAAGGTTATACTTAAATTCTGTATTATCGTTCCACATATTAACGACCGACGGCATGAAAATCGTCTTGACGCCTTGATCGATCAGGTTGAAAATATGACCGTGAGCGACTTTTATCGGGAAGCACGTTTCAGCGACGACCTTCTCTACGCCTTGGTGGATCAGCTTCTTGCTCGTCTTGTCAGATAGGATGACGCGATAACCGAGGTGGTTAAAAAACGCCTTCCAGAACGGGAACAGCTCATGGAATAGTAGCGCGTACGGCATACCGATCTCAGGGCTGTTTTCGTCGAGCTTATCCTCAATACCGCAGTCAGCGAGCAGTAAAGCCTCCCGCTCCTCGAAGAGGTCAGGCAGATCGTTCTTCTTCTGCGAATGGTCAACATCGTATATCTCACAGCGTGAACCGTAGAAGAGCGGCTTTTCGCCTTCTGTGCTTATCTTCCTGATTTCACAGAGGTTATCGCATTTTTTGCACTCAAAGGTATAGATGTCAAACTGCTTCTTACTTATATCGAACCCTTTAAACTTCGTGTCATATTTTGTTTTTTCATACTCGAGCAGCGCTAGGATTCCACAGCCAATCGCCCCGGTGACTTCATGGTTTGGCGGTACGTAGACCGGCTTTCCGACCACCTCTTCGAACGCCGCGACAACACCGTTGTTAAACGCGACACCACCCTGGAAGAATATCTTGTTACCGATCTTCCTGTCACCGACAACGCGGTTAAGGTAGTTTGTGACGATAGAATAGCTTAAGCCCGCGACGAGTTCATCACGCTTCGCCCCTTTCTGCTGTTGGTGGACTAGGTCAGACTCAATGAAAACCGTACACCTTTCGCCAAGTTTCGCCGGCGCCTTTGAGCTGAGCGCGATCTTACCGAACTCCTCTTTGATTGAGATGCCGAGTTTTTCCGCCTGCTCCTCAAGGAACGACCCTGTTCCGGCGGCGCACACTTTGTTCATCTCAAAATCGACTACCGCGCCATGTTTCAGGCTGATGTACTTTGAGTCCTGCCCGCCTATCTCGAATATCGTATCCACTTCGCTGTCTATCGCGGCGGCCGCTGTCGCCTGCGCGGTGATCTCATTCACTATCACGTCCGCGCCGACAATATCCCCGACCAGGTATCGCCCTGAGCCGGTGACGCAAACGCCCTTCACATTAATCTTCCCCGCCAGCTCGCGACCGACTTCATCGAACCCCTGTTTGATCGCGTCGATCGGACGACCTGAAGTCCTCAAATACCGCTTCGCCAGCAGATTTCTGTTCTCGTCGATCGCTATGACGTTAGTCGAAAGGGAGCCGATATCGACACCGATAAACGCTGTGATTTTTTCACCGTCAGCGATATTTTTTATTCCGTCATCATTCAGGTAGCGTTCATCTTGCAGTGAGAGCGGCTTTTGGAGGCTTCTGTGCCCCTCTGTCTGTCGCCGCATATACTCACCGAGATCAGCTATACCGTAGAACCCGTTGTTATCTTTGCCACTTTCTCGCGTTAGCAGAACAGATCCGATCGCCCCCATATACTCGAACAGCTCAGGGATAACAAAATCCTTCTCCTCTAGCTTAAGCACCTCAAAAAACGCTCTGCGCATACCTTTGTTCGCGGCGACCCCGCCCTGAAACGCTACCGGCGGCGTGAAGTCCTTACCCTTCGCGATCGTGCTGACGAAGTTCCGCGCGACAGCGAAGCAAAGCCCGCTGATGATGTCATAGTCCGGTGTCGCGACCTGCTGAAGGTGGATCATGTCGCTCTTCGCGAAAACGCTGCAACGCCCGGCAATCCTCGGCGGGTTAACCGATTTTAGCGAAGCGTCCCCGAACTCCTCAATAGTGAATCCGAGTCGTGACGCCTGCTGGTCCAAAAACGATCCGGTACCGGCGGCGCAAACAGTGTTCATCGCGAAATCGGCGATACGGCTCTTATCGGCCTCGCACTCGATGAGGATCAGCTTCGACTCCTCGCCCCCCATCTCGATGATAGTGTTCACCTCGGGGTGGAAATGTTCGGTCGCGCTCGCCTGAGCCACGATCTCATTTATAAAGTTCGCCTTGATGTATTTTTCGATCAGCTTCCCGACACAACCGGTTATTGATGTGCTTTTTATCTGCTCTGGCGGGTACTTTTCTGTCAACTTTTTGAGCTCGCTGTAAACCGTCTCAATCGGCTGACCCTTTGTCCTCACATATTTTTTGTGGACTATATTGTTGTCTGAGTCCATAAGAACAAATTTGGCGCTGACGCTACCAACGTCGATGCCTAAATAGTATTGTTTTGTCAAGCTTGTAACCTCCTGAAAATCAAAAAGTTACCCACTAAGACGACAAACGCGACGGTTCATTAGTCTTGGAATTGGTGGGTAGATTCTATTGTTTAATCGTAACTATATAACACAAAATAAGTCAACTTTGCAAGTCAAAAATATTTGTGGAGCTATTGTCTTGACGGGCAAGTTTTTTTACCCAATAATTTTACCGTAGTTTTTATTTATTAACCCGGCGATTAAATATGTGGTATTCTCGCCACGTCATTCCCGAGGACGCGCACCGTCATTCCCGAGGTCTTAATCGGGAACCTAGGACTAAAACAGTGAGCGGAGCGAATAAACTTTATTTCTGTTTAACAGGATGTTTGGAGCCTGGATCCCCGATAGAGACGCTCGGGGACGACGGTGGTGGCTAGCTCGGAGATAACAGAATAAGACAATGCGTACTAAAGATAATGTAACAATTAAACGCTATATATTTTATCGCCGAGTTAATAACATCTTTTTATTGAAAAAAATGGGGAAACTTGTATCTATCGCTCCCTTGCATTTGCCACAATTTATGCTATATTATTAACATCGGTAGAATCCATCACTAGGGAGGTATTGCCTTGTTCAAAAAAATCATGTTTCCGACGGACTTTTCCGCGACCTCAAACAGAATATACAGCTATATAGAATCATTCAAAGATATCGGTATGGAGGAGGCGCTCCTCGTCCATGTCGTTGACACGCGGGAGGGAGCTGATATCCGTGACCGTTCGCTGTGGGCCACAGAGTCGTTGAGCAAAGAGAAAGAAGCGCTAGAGGCCGCGGGTATCAGAACAAAAACCATAATCCTCGCTGGCATACCATTCGTGGAGCTGAACAATACAGCCGAGAAGGAGGATGTGTCGCTTGTCATCCTCGCGGCACACGGTAAGAGCATGATAGAGCGCATGTTCTTAGGGAGTGTAACCGAAAAACTCATCTATCACAGCAAAAAGCCGGCGCTGATCGAAAAGCGCGCGCTACTTGAGGGTTACAACAAAGAAAGTATGCTCACCGTGATGAAGGATACGTTTCGGCATGTCTTGTACCCGACCGACTGGTCAGACTGCGCGAAGGATGTTCTTGTGCGGCTCAAATCGTTCAAGGAGTTCGGGACGGAGATGATAACTGTCCTTCACGTTATGGATACGAGGCACCTGAAGTACCACACAGAGAGCAGGATCGAAGAGTTTGAGCGTATAGATATCGAGAAGTTGAATGAGGTTGAGGCGGAGTTGAAGGGGTATGGCTTCAATGTGAAGGTCATCCTTACTGTCGGCAGACCTTTCGCCGAGATAAAGAGAGCCGCGCGTGAGAGTGATGTAACGCTGGTCGCGATGGGGGTTCATGGCAAGGGGTTCATCAAGGAGATGTTGCTCGGCAGTACCGCCGAAAAAATCGCGAAGCACGCTTTTAAGCCGGTGTTGCTGCTCAGCCACATAGATGAATAGAAGTGGTGCCTCTTATTTCTCAGGCGGCTCCTGAAACAAGAGGCGTGCCTCAAGTTCAGGACGACGGCAATATATTTACAATTTCCCCGAAAATATATTTTATTTTGCAATAAATCAAACATATTAACAATATAGCTTTGTTTTGAAGTGGAAAAGCGAAATTCTCTTGAGAGGGGTGTCCTTGCATCGCGATGCAAGGGCTGGGTGTGTAAAAGTGTACACTTGACACAAAACCAACGACTTACACACCCCGTCTGCTTCGCGTCCACCCGTGCGTCGCGACGCCTCAAGAGGGGCTTTGAGCGTATTGCCTGTCACTTTATGGGGAAAACGGGGGAAATCCAGGGTAAAAAAATCTTGACTACATCTGCTTTTGTCACTATAATGCAGGCTCACACCAAAGCTGTAAACTCTATGGGAACAATAAAATATTGCGAGGCGTATAAAATGAATTTTCTAAACAAAAACAGTAGTAAAATAAAGGTGGGGCTGTATCACGTTGCGCTTTTTATCATGCTGGCTTTCATCGCGGCTTGCAGCTCGTCAGGAGATAGCGGTAGTGGCGCTGCCTCAGCGATAGACGTTTCTTCGGGCACAGCTGTCACCGGCAGGATAGATTCTATCATGGATGAGGACTGGTACAAATTCGACGCGCTCTCCGGTTCTGGGTATGAGTTCAAGATGACCCCGGATACCCTCTCGAGCGCGACACTGACATTATATAACGCGAATGACGAAGTTCTGATGAGCCTTCAGGTAACGAAAAGCTCGAAGATTGTCCCGCTAAACTCAGCCACTATATCAACTAGCTATACATGGGAATGTTCCGCTAACGGCACATATTATATTTCTGTACTCGGGAATAACGCCACTGGCTCATACTCCATCGAAGTTATATCAAACGGAAACGGTGAGAACAAATATTACAAAGATAATGACGGTGACAGTTATGGTGATCCTGAGGTCACTATCACCGCCAGCTCACAACCGACAGGCTTTGTCGCGAACAACACAGACTGCGACGACTCCGACGCGACGATCTACCCGGGCGCGACCGAGGTGTGCGGCGACTCTATCGATCAGGATTGTGACGGCTCTGACAAAACCTGCGATACCGGTGGGGATACGACAGTATATACGTTCTACGCCGATAGCGACTCTGACACTTATGGCAACCCTAATACGACTACATTCTCAAACACTAACTCCGCGCCGGCAGGATATGTAGCCGACAACACAGACTGTGACGATTCTGACGCGACGATCCACCCGGGCGCGACAGAAATCTGTAACGACGGTATCGATCAGGACTGTGACGGCTCTGACTACACGACCTGCGTGGGGACAACAACCCAGACGTACTATCAAGACAGTGACGGCGACGGTTATGGCGACTCATCTGTTTCGGTTGATGATACCTCGAAGCCGGCAGGATATGTACTCGACAAGACCGACTGCGACGACTCTGACGCGACGATCCACCCGGGCGCGACCGAGATATGCGACAATGGTGTGGACAATAACTGCGACGGAGATAAGGACGGCGTAAACATCCCTAACGCGTTCGCGACCATTCAAGAGGGGCTCGACGCGGTAACAGACGGCTGTACTGTTTTTGTTAAAGCAGGTACATATTATGAGAACCTTGACTTTAAAGGGAAGTCTGTAACTCTGAAATCTGTCAGCGGCGCGGCGAACACTATTATCGACGGCGGCAACAAAGCCCCTGTAATCACTATGAACACAGGCGAAGGCGCAACCACTCTCATTGACGATCTAACGATCCAAAATGGTAAAGGTAGCGATCTTTACGTTGACGGCACACTCTACGGCGGAGGCTTCCTTATCTCTGGGGCATCACCAATTATCACTAATTGCATTGTCACCAACAACAGCGCCGACGTAGGCGCCGGATTCTTTATCGTCGCCAACTCCGCGCCTCAACTCTCAAAATGTGATATCAATACCAACACCGCGGCGGATTTTGGCGGCGGCATAGCGATAAAAGCATCGGACAACGTGCTGATCGCCGGATGTGATATAAAATCGAACCTCGCGGCTGACGGCGCCGGTGTATTCATCGACTCATCAACCACTACTATCAGCAAGGCAATGATTCAGCTCAACAAAGCTAACAGCAAGGGTGGCGGTATTTGCGTTATCAACTCGGCGACCGCTACCATAACCGATACAGATATCATAGACAATGACGCTCAGCATGGCGCCGGTGTATACGTAAATAGCGCGACGGCTACGATAGCGACCTCCAACATCAAGCTGAATCAAGCGCTGAACGATGGTGGCGGTATAAATAGCGACGCCTCATCGACTGTTACCATAACTGACAGTAAAATACGTGAGAACGACGCTGAGAATGGCGGAGGAGTTTACTGCAACTCCTCTACCGTGTCGATATCGCGCGCATACATCAACCATAACACCGCGACTTCATGGGGTGGCGGTCTCTACCTAAGCGGCGCGGCATCTTCTGGCTCGACAGTGACAAACTGTAATATCTACAACAACAGCGCCACAAGTTCTTATAGCGATGGCGGCGGTATCTTCTGCAACTCGGCGGCGCCGACGATCGTCAACTGCACTATAGTCAACAACAGCGCGTCTGACAATGGCGGTGGTATCGAATGCAACACCGCGACGCCTGTAGTGCTGAACAGTCTCTTCTGGGGCAACAGCGCGGCGAACAACGGCAACCAGGTTTCACTCTCAGGCTCTGGCGGAATAGACATAACATTCTCTAATATAGAGGGCGGTTATGTCGGCGCGAGCAACATCAACGCCGATCCGGTTCTCGACGGTAATAACCACTTGAGTACCGGCTCCCCCTGCATTGACGCCGGGACAGCCACCGGAGCACCAACGCTCGATATAGACAACGAATCGCGACCGAATGGCGCTGGGCATGATATCGGCGCGGATGAACTGTATTAAACTTGTAATTTCAGGTGTATATAGATAGGATATAAAAATGGGTGGGGGAGTGATGTGATGTCGCTCCCTTTTTTTTGAGTATGCTTCAAAAAAAGATGAAAGGGAAAATCAATTATTTTTGACTAACTCAGCGCTGCAGGAAGTGGAAGATTTTAAGCCAGTATACAACTGGTTTAAGCACAGTCTTATTCTTATAGCGCCTGATGCGAAGTTTGGAAACTATGAACTTTTTTTAGATGAAGATAGCCCTCTTTATTCCAAGATGAATGATGTGCTTTCTAGGCTCGATACTGGCATATTACGCTTGGGTAGCACTGAAATACCGAGAGAAAACATCTCTATTCCAGATTTGACAAAAAAGAAGCTAAATGAAGACTTAAAAGAAGGCGAGTCCGCTAAAGTGATGGGAAGCGAGCGCGTTGTGATAACAAGAAGGAATAACCAGCTAGTAGCTAAAAAGCTGGTTACATACCATTCGAAGGCTGATGGAGTTAAAGTGAAATTTGAAATGGGACAAGAATCAGACGGAACACTGAAAGCTATAGATTTGCTTCCCGCATTTGTTATGTTATGCTCAAGCGCCTGGGATGTTGTTGTTATTATAGATGAGATTGATCATAGTCTTCATACGCTATTAACAAGAAGTTTGTTAGAAATGTATTTATCAAATTGTTCTTCTGAAAGTCGCAACCAGTTGTTGTTTACGACTCACGATGTTTTGCTCATGGATCAGGATCTGCTTCGTCGCGATGAAATGTGGGTTACAGAAAGAGATTCTGATGGCGCGTCCTCTCTCTTTTCCTTTAGCGAATACAAGGATGTTCGGAACGATAAGGATATCAGGAAAAGTTACTTGCAGGGGAGATTAGGAGGAGTTCCAAAGATTTTCATTGGAGATGTTTTAAGTAAATCTTGCTTTAGTGATAAAAATGAGGAGAACGTTTGATGTCAAAACAAAAAAAGACAACAATTTAAACGTCCTCCTCCCTTTAGAGTTTATCGAAAATTGTTTTTAATAGCTACTGAAGGAGAAAAAAAACAGAACCGCAGTACTTCAATGATATTCTAAATAATCAACTGTCAGCAATTAAAATCGTTTGTTTTAAGGGCGGGGATCCCTCAAGTATACTTAAAAAGATAAATGAACGAATAAAAGCCGAAAATTTAAAAGCGACTGATGAAGCATGGCTGGTTACAGATAAGGATCAGTGGACAGACAAACAGCTAAAAAAGCTCCATGAGTGGTCGAAAAAGAAAGCTAATTATGGCTTTGCGCTAAGCAATCCTATGTTTGAGTTTTGGCTACTTCTTCATTTTGAGGGTGAAGCTGGGAAAAACATTAACTCTAATAATTGTAAAAGCAGGTTAAAGAAATACATGCCAGGTTACAATAAAAGCATAGACCACAGAAAATTTAGATCTGAGATGGTAGAATCAGCAATAAAAAAAGCCGAAAAGCGTGACAACCCGCCATGTGAAGATTGGCCTCGCAAAACTGGCACTACTATCTATCGGCTAGTCAAAAACATGCTTGCGGATCAACAAGACTAACCTTAATATAATCACTACATTATTAACCTCTTGCATAGCTCTTTCCTCTCTTTCCTCTCTTTCCTCTCTTTCCTCTCTTTCCTCTCTTTCCTCTCTTTCCTCCGTGCCCTCTGCGGGCAAAAAAATGGTCTAATTTCGGCAGTATAACTTCAGCGGAAAACTTTCTTGAACAAAATCGCATAATAG
The DNA here is from genome assembly GCA_024276115.1 of Deltaproteobacteria bacterium. Lineage (GTDB taxonomy): Bacteria > Desulfobacterota > JAJRXV01 > JAJRXV01 > JAJRXV01 > JAJRXV01. Next base: position 15 of record JAJRXV010000271.1, on the reverse strand, counting down.
TGTATGGTTGAGTAT
>JAJRXV010000270.1 GCA_024276115.1 Deltaproteobacteria bacterium | reverse complement strand
CTGGAAAACGATTGCGAAATCGCCTGCGCCGACGCTGGTTACGCGAACACGAGCGAGCTGAAAAAAATCGATGAGAAGGGGATTTCGCTTCTCGCGACCTGCTTCAACATTCGAAGACTGATAACGATTCTCGGGATGGACGGGTTCGCCGAACTGATGGCGCTACAAGCGTAAAAACCACTGGCGAGGCTCGTTTCGCGCTGTTTTTGCCCGATTTTTGTAAAAATATGTTGTTACGCAGCAGCAACGCCGGCAATAATCCGGCAAAAAAAAGTTATATGAAAATTATAGCTTGGGGCGGGCGGGATGCGACACTGTCCCCCTAAACTCCCGAGCATCGCGATGCTGGTCGCACCCCATTTTTACAGGTACTTACAGCGACAGATTTTTTGAAAATACGCAAATTTGTCTATTTGGCAACACTCCCGAAAAGTACAGCTCAACTGTAGAATGAAAATATACCAAAAAAAATACCAAGAGAATACGAGGAAAATCTGCTGATGTCATAATAAATGGGACGCAATGCTACTTTCCTGAAAAAATCTTATTCCCATCCATGTCCCACTCGTTGAGCGTCTTCCAGTTACCATCTTTGAGAGTCTTCTCCTTCCATTTCTGACCGCTGTCATACCACTGCGTCACAGTGCCCTCAAGCATACCATTCTTGTAATGCATCTCAATACGCTTCTTGCCGCTTAGATAATTACCAACGATATCACCGGTATAGGGCGTTCTATCGCCACGCTTATATGCCAAGCCATTTTTGATGATGCGCTCCTCCTCACCAATCGTACTGGTACAACTCGTAATTAGAAATAAGAAGAGAAGGCCGGTACCTAAAATTGAATCTCGCACTTAAATCACCTCGATTCCTTTCCCTTTACTGATATTATACCATATTTTGGATGTTTTTGTTACAACTTTAGGATTAAAATTAGAATATATTGTATTATTACAATGAGATATGATAACAACAAAGGTGAAGCAATTGCTATAATAAGAGTGCATGTCGTACCGATCCGACCTCTGTACGAACATATTTTCTAATGTTTTCTGATTATATCCTTCAACTTCATCAGCCGAGCGAGGTTGCCACGCTCCATCTCAGAAAGACGCATCCATATATACTTGATCGTTTCCTCAAGATTCGGTAACAGAATATACTCAAGTGCATTCACTCGTCTTCGTGTACGAATGATCTCCTCGGCCAGCAACATGATAGTTTTCTCTTTTTCCGCCAGCATGATCATATCGCTAAGCACTTTGTCAAGCTGATAGAGGGATAGGTCAAGGTCGCCATTTGTATCGCCATAACCATAACACATAATGTCACCCTTTACTTCGGTCTCATAATGCGGAACTTTAATATTCATGATCGACTTATCATGTATTTTCAGGTTTATCTCTTTAGACGGCATAGCGAGAGCCTCTTCGAGCGACTCTTCAGACATCATAGAAGATAAAAACGCGAATTTTTTAAACACCTCTTGTAGAGAGGCTTCAACCCTAAGGCGCAAGTCCTTGACATCCTTGATAAGTAGAAGGAAGCGCCGCATAAGCTCGTCTTGTTTATCTTTTAGGAGCTTATGCCCTCTTTTCGCGATACCAAGACGTTTCTTGAGGTTGAGTAGCTCCATACGGGTTGGATTTACATTAAGCCGCATCTTCGCCGCCCGCCTGAACATCATCCTGCCCAAGCTCTTTCTTGAATTTTGTCAGATACTTCTCTATCCATTCAGGTCTGATCCTCTTGAGCTCACCAGTCGGGAAGACAGCCATCAACCTCCAGCCCAGATCAAGCGTCTCTTCAATAGTCCTGTCCTCAAACTCACCTTGCGAAACATACTTTTGCTCAAAATCATTAGCGAAATCAAAGAACAACTTATCCAGATCAGTAAGTGCAGATTCTCCAAGGATAACCGCCAGTTCCTGCGCTTCTTTGCCGCGCGCGTAACACGCGAAAAGCTGGTTAAACACGTCAGAGTGATCCTCACGCGTCTTACCGGCTCCAATACCTTTGTCCTTAAGCCGCGAAAGCGACGGTAGAACATCGATCGGTGGAGCCATTTTCTTCTTGTAAAGAATCCTGCTCAATATTATCTGCCCTTCTGTTATGTATCCGGTCAAATCAGGAATCGGGTGCGTCTTATCATCCTCAGGCATAGTCAGGATCGGTATCTGCGTGATAGACCCCTTCCTGCCTTTGATCTTACCAGCACGCTCATAAATCGTTGAAAGGTCAGTATATAAGTATCCCGGGTAACCACGTCTACCCGGAATCTCTTTTCGAGCCGCTGATATTTCTCTCAACGCCTCGCAATAGTTAGTCATATCTGTAAGAATAACAAGTACGTGCATACCCTTTTCATATGCCAGATACTCAGCCGTAGTCAGCGCCATCCTCGGCGTCGCGATACGCTCAAGCGCCGGGTCGTTAGCAAGGTTCAAAAAGAGCACCGCGCGATCAATAGCGCCGGTCTTCTTGAACTCAGAGATAAAGTAATCCGACTCCTCGAAAGTGATGCCCATCGCGCCAAATACAACAGCAAAGTTTTCGTTCGACCCAACCACCTTCGCCTGTCGCGCTATCTGTACCGCAAGCTGGTTATGCGGCAGTCCAGCACCAGAGAATATAGGAAGTTTCTGTCCACGTACAAGCGTATTAAGCCCGTCGATAGCAGAGATACCTGTCTGGATAAATTCCTCTGGATAATCACGCGCAAACGGATTAATAGGGTCACCACTGATGTTCCGCTCCACCTCTGGAATCAGCTCAGGACCACCGTCTATCGGCCTTCCTAGACCGTCAAACACTCTTCCGAGAATATCTTCACTGAGCCCGAGCTCAATCTCTTTGCCAAGAAATGTGACTCGCGTAGAAGAAATATGGATACCGGCAGTACCCTCAAAAAGCTGTACAAGTGCCTTGTCGCCATTGACCTCAAGCACCTTGCCGGTTCTCTCTTCGCCACTTGAGAGCTTGATCTTTACGAGTTCTTCGTATTTAACACCGGAAACTTCCTCGACTAAAATGAGGGGTCCCGCGACTTCCTTTACGGTCAAATATTCTTTTAGCATTATAAAACTCCCTCTTCTAATAATTTTGCTTTCTCGGATTCGAGCTTCTCATCAATGTCAGTAGATTTTAAGAAATCTTCATCAAGCCTGTATCTAGCTCTTGCGATATCCTCCCTGACAGACATTGCGGCGATTTTGTCAAACGGCACGTCCTTTTCTATCAATTCCTTAGAGATATCATGTAACTTCAGAATATACCCGAGTATTTTAAACTGCTTTTCCATTGACGCGTAAGTATCAACATCATGGAAAGCGTTCTGGTGTAAGAAGTCCTCTCTGAGCGACCTCGAAGTCTCAAGAATAACCCTGTCACTGAATGAGAGAGAGTCAACACCAATAAGCTTGACGATCTCGTTCAGCTCTGACTCTGTCTGCAACAGGCTCATCGCCTCAATACGCATTTCTATGAATTTTTCTGAGACATTTTCTGTGAGATAATCTTTTACGTTTCCGTGATATAGTGAATAACTGTTCAACCAGCTGATAGCTGGGAAATGACGTTGATAAGCCAACTGCGCCTCAAGGCACCAGAAGACTTTAACAACCCGCAGAGTCGCCTGCACAACTGGATCAGAGAGGTCGCCACCAGGAGGCGATACCGCACCGATAGTTGTGACAGCGCCAATACGTCCTTCAGAACCGAGGCACTGCACCTTTCCTGAACGCTCATAAAACTCAGCGATTCTGGTACCGAGATACGCCGGGTAACCTTCCTCGCCCGGCATCTCCTCTAGTCGTCCTGATATTTCTCTCATCGCTTCTGCCCATCTTGATGTCGAGTCCGCCATAACCGCAACGCTGTACCCCATATCCCTGAAGTATTCAGCAATTGTAATACCGGTGTAAACCGACGCCTCACGCGCGGCAACCGGCATATTCGATGTATTCGCTATCAACACAGTACGGTTCATCAGCGGCTGACCGGTACGCGGATCTTTCAGGTGCGGGAATTCCCCGAGAACATCAGTCATCTCGTTACCACGCTCACCACAACCGACGTACACAACAACCTCTGCATCCGCCCACTTCGCGAGCTGGTGCTGGATAACCGTCTTACCACTACCGAACGGACCAGGCACACAAGCTGTACCACCCTTGACGAGCGGGAAAAATGTATCAATAACACGCTGACCACTAATAAGCGGCTCAGTCGAAAGAATTTTTTTTGTATAAGGTCGTGATTTTCTTACCGGCCAATACTGATACATTTTAAGGTCGGCATCACCATCACTTGTCTCAAGCACACAGACGATCTCTTCAATAGTAAAGTTTCCGGCTTTGATCTCCTTGACCTTACCGCTGATACCGACAGGTACCATAATTCTATGCTCTACCGATAGGGTCTCCTGGACTGTACCGAAAATATCGCCCCCGACGAGTTCATCGCCTTTTTTAACTGTTGGAACAAAGTCCCACTTAGCCTCTCTGCTTAGTTTCGGGACATCTATTCCCCGCGTGATAAAATCACCGGCGACTTCTTTTATTACATCAAGCGGTCTCTGGATACCGTCATAAATAGCTGAGACGATCCCAGGACCAAGTTCAACGCTGAGCGGCATTCCAGTAATCTTCACCGGTTCACCAGGCCCAACGCCCCCGGTTTCCTCATATACCTGAATAGAAGCTTTGGTGCCCTTAATTTCGATTATTTCACCAATAAGCCCCTTTTGACCGACCTTAACGACGTCAAACATCTTAGCGTCACCCATATTGTCAGCGACAACAAGCGGGCCCGCGACCTTTACTATGACTCCTTTGGCTTCCATTATATTATTTATTCTCCTCTTTATCGATATTTATTCCAACTGCTTTGTTAACAATCTCGCTAAGCTGCGACATACCTATTCCAAGACTGCCCTTACTGCTCGGTATCAATACCAAACTGATAAGCGACCGCCCTATGAGGTCTGACATCTGGGCTGAGATCAAAGCTTTGAGCTGTTCGGTTATAAAAACGACCGCGAATTTCTCTTTGTATACTTTTTCGAGAGCCGAATTTACCTCTTCAGCAGTAGCCGCCGGCAGAACCGTCAACCCCACGGCCTTAAAGCATAGCACCGACGCGGCGTCACCGATAACTGCTATATTTTTAGATGTACTCATCTGGAACCCCTTCCTTAATATCGTCAAAGGATATTTCATTCAGTTTACCCGAGAGTATCATCCTAACAACCTTCAGTTCTTTTTGTTTCGCGTAGTAATATGATATGATCGGCTCTAGTCCGAACGAAATCCACTTCGCGCTACGGACATATTTTATAAAGTATTCACTGACCAGCCGCTCAAAACGCAAAAACGAATTATGTTCTTCAATATAAGTACTGCCATCTGTTATCAAGTCCAAGAATTCCGTCCCCTTGAACAAGCTTTTAAGTGTGTAAAAATCATCCTCGTAATTCTTCAAAAAGAAATCTATATGGAAATCACCACCACCTATATAGGCCTCAGTAAAGTCCATTCTCTTCTTCTCTAAGTAACGCAGGCGAAAAAACGACCGAATATTTATGAGATCTATTTCTCGAACAAATATTCTTGTCAGGAAACTATTTCCGATCTCGTTAGCGCGCTTCAAGAGATCAGCGTACATATGCTGATCAGTAATTATATCTATCATCTTCGGAGCGCCTGTCTCCTCATAACTGTTCAAAATCGCGTCAAAAGTATCTCTGAGAACCTTACCGCCATCCCCGAGTTCTTTGAACTCTTCATTCATCACGGCGGACCTGATCATCCTCAGCGGAAATATCCCTTCCGCCTGATACGCCTTGGTAAGGTCATCCTTTGTGTAGAACTCCTTCGCCGCGACCTTCAGGTTGTGGAAGTCAGATCTTATTGCAAAAAGCGCGTGAAGTCTATCATCCATCGACAAATGCTTTATGATACCAAGCACTTTGTCCTGCTCATCTCTGAGGATTGGACTAAAATCCGTATCAGTCCCCTGATTGACAGCGTATCCCGCTTCTTCAAGCGTTCTGTAACATTCGCTAACACTCTCAGCACCTACCATCCTCAAGATTTTTTCCCGAGTCAAAAGTTTTGTCTCGTAAAATCTTATATTAGCGATAGAGTACGCGTACTTACTTGCGTTTTTATAATCAAATAATTTATCCATATTATACTGGTTCTCTTTATGGGCATGTTGCCCAATTCAATTTAGGGGGTATTTCCCCTAAAAAAGTATTGAAACGACTTCCTTTTCGAGCTCTTTCCGCTTGTTCGCGATAATCGACTCAAATGTGCAGATCGTCTCGGTGCGACCATCCTTCAGGACACAACCGGTAACCCCCTCACGTCGTTCGTCAAGGAGTGTTAGCTCGCCCTTCCTGCCATCCTTCGCCAGGGCAGTATTGATATCAGCGACTAAAGTATCGCCGAATTTTTCAAAATCCTGCCCACCGAGAATCACACCCTCATTACCTTGTAAGTCGATATTTAGAATAGCTTTGATTAACAGTTTCTTATATTTTTTGTCTGGAAGCGCTTTCACTTCAACCAACGCTTTTTCAAACGCGTTATTTATAAGATCCTGTTTCGCCGCTAGAAGCTTGTTTTTCAGCTCAAGCGTAGCGAGCGAGATTTTAAGCCGCTTTTCCTCGTCATACTTCTTTTTCGCGAGATCAATTGCCTTACCCTCGACCGCCTTGACCGCTTTTGCGGAAGTCTCTTCTACCTTGCTAATTTCACTGGCGTTATCTGCTTTCAGCGTTTTTGCCTGAGCATTAGCGCCACTCTTTATTTTTTCGATAATATCTTGGATCGCCATTTTATTCCCTTTATGCTGACGGAACGTTAATACCCATTAACAGCATGATAGTCGCCAAGAGACCAAAGATAGAATAGGTCTCAACCATAGCGGCATAAATAACACCTTTCATCGCCGCTTCTGGCTGCTTCGCACTCATCGCGACACCTGCCGCGCAAACCTTACCCTGATGTATCGCGCTCACAAGTCCACCAAGTCCAACCGGGATTGAGGCAAAAAGTATTTGCCAGCCCTGCTCAATCGGGATGTGAGTAACGGCAGTACCAAGAAAGCCAAGCTTCAGGATAACCATAAAGCCACCAATAAATCCGTAAATCCCCTGTGTACCCGGAAGAGCAACGAAAACGAGAAGCTGACCAAATCTCTCAGGGTCCTCACCCAAAAGTCCGTTTGCCGCCTGCCCAGCTATACCGATACCGATACAAGATCCGAATCCTGCTAAAAAAACAGCGATAGCCGCACCAAAAATAGCCAAAACTATCCCATAATCACCCATGAAAACACCTGCCTGCGCTCCATCACCAGCAAAAGCCGCTGAAGAGAAGCAGACCAGCATTATCAATGTTAATGTTACTAAAATTTTCTTGTTCATCAAAAGGTTCCTCCCTAAAGTAGTTAATCGTTTATTTACTCATTATTTTTATTCATCTTTTTCTTCATTAAATATCATATAGTTTGTTTCCATCTTAAATGGTGTAAAGTGAGTCCCGCCACCGACAAAAAACTTCGGGAAGAACTCCACATAGTTAAGCCTCAAGGTATGAACAAACGCGCCAAGCCCACTCAGCACCAGGTTAAACACATGCCCACCGACAAACATTATAGTGGCGATCACATACCCCAGACCATAAGGGATTCCGAGAGAAAGCGCGCACATCTTGTTGATGACCATAGCGATAACACCCGACGCGAGACCAAGCGCCATGAGTCTTAGGTACGACAACAGATCACCGAGGTACGAACTCGCGCCGTACAGGTTGTACAGACCACTCGCGATACGTACTCCGAAGGACTTCGCGCCGTACTCTGAGAAGAATACTATGGCGAAAGCGGATAGCAGAGCACCATACTTACCAAGAGCTGCAAAGCCCGAAAAAGCTTCGACTTTCACGCTAAGCCCAAGTACGAGCAGAGTCAACAAAAGCGCTATCCAAGTCATCTTTGTGCATAGCCCCTCAGCCAGCTCACCATCTTTAACATGTTTAATAAACCCTATAACAAGCCCGAAAAGTATATGGATAAATCCGAGCGCGACTGACAGCATGAAAAACACCATCGGCTCTTTCATCGGATCAAACAGCTTCATTGAATCCTTCACATCTACAAGACCGCTCAACTGCGGCGCTTTGTCGATAAGATCCCCGAACCAGCCACCAGTAATAGCACCCGCGGCGATCGTGGTGAAGCCGCATATTCCGAGTACCCACATAAGCTTTGAGTCACCGAATATCGGTTTGTATTTTTTTATCATGAAAAACGCGAACAGCGAAAGCATTATACCGTATCCGCCATCAGTCAGGCAAAGCCCGAAGAACACCGCGAAGAACGGCATCAGATATATAGTTGAGTCAAACGACTTAAACGCCGGCATCCCATACATATCAAGCACAAGCTCAAATGATTTTGACACGCCACTGTTTTTCAGCTTTGTCGGAGGCTTCTCATCCTTCGCGATCTCAACCTCTTCTAGGTGTACCGCGTCAAACTCCTCGCTGATACTCTTCTGGAGCGTCGGTAGAGCCTCCCTGTCAATATAACCCTCGACCATACTTACCTGTCCAGTCTCACCGAACCTCTGCTGAACCCGCACCCTCTCATACATATTATAGAGGTTGTCATAGACTATTTTCAGCTTCGGTAGCTCTTTAGCGTACTTTGCCAGTTCAACACCTATATTTGCAAGCCGCTCATCGTCACGCTTATCTTTTTCAACATAACCATTTATTATGCCGGCAACATCACCAGAGTAGTTTTTAAAATCCTTACGTTCGAAGCTCTCTATCGTCAACAGATCATCGATAGCGTCCTCAAACTCTTTCATGTAAGCAATAATTATATAGGCGGATTCTGAGATCGTATTGATTTCCTGGATATGATAGAGGTTTGTGACTTCATCGATGGACTTTTTGAAATTCGCGAGTTTATTTACTGGAATCTTCCCAAGCCTTATACATGTAGTCGCGGTATCAGCGATATCCTTAGTGTTGATCGTCAGTTTTTTCCACGGTAAGAGTTCACGCATCACCGCTTCATTGTTAGTGATCTCGGTCAGAAGCACGTGTTCTTCCTTCTCTAAGCCACGGACTTCTTTAACAATATCCGTTTCATCAAAAGATGACAGCACGGCATTGTACTCTTTTTTTGTGAGCAGTACTTTCTTACCGACAAGCATACTCAAGACTCCTGAGGTTTTCTCAAATGGAGAAAGGGCAGTGATCGCGAAGCTAAGTTCATTGATCCGGCACTCAAGTTCAAGGTCATTGAGTTCATTTTCTATGATAAGGTCTTCGTGAGCTTCGGCGACCGTAGTCTCCCTGAAATCCACCACGTGAATACACGCGAGCTCCTGAAGCTTATGGACAAGCTTATCCTTGTTTTCATTATGGAAATATATATTTACTTTAGCAAGAGACGATATTGACATAGTACCCTAAACCTTAGATATTATTAATTTAACCGCTTCTGATGTTTTACTGCCCGCAACTTCTCGCATACTTGATATCTTTGAATCATATTCGGCATTCAATGATTTTATTTCCACTTGCGCGTCTTTGTCCGCTCTGGATTGCGCTTCTTTTACAGCCTTCTGTTTAGCGACATTAGCGTCTTGCAACCTCTTCTTAGCTGAGGCTACCGCGTCATCTAGCTTCTGCTGATTTTCTTTTTTTACACCCTCTACTGTTTCTTTTGCCGCGCTTTCAGCATTTTTTATCTTGTTTATTATATCCTCGGCCATTTTTTTCCCTTAGCAATTTATTAGTATATTAAACAGTTACCCTAAAAAAAATAAATTTCAAGTACAAATTATTAAAAAATGTGATAGCTGACATCCAAGCCATGCTTGTCATATTACTCCCGCGCGCCTTGATATTGGCATTCATCAAACAGGCTTATTATCGCCTTGCGAATCGCTTTTCTCTTTACCCATTGAGCAACTTCCTTCAAATACCACACCCTCTTCTAAAACAAATACAGGGGCATGAACATTACCGAATATTTTCCCCGGGGCGTGTACCTCAATCCTGTTCTTAGCAATAATATTACCATGTATCGTACCACTGACAACGATGTTATCAACTTTGACTTCCGCCTCGATAACAGCGCTTTCTCCGACAACAAGAGTGTCTTTTGAGATTATCTCGCCCTTGAACTTGCCGTCGAGCCTCACAACACCGTCAAAGATGAGCTTTCCTTCAAATTCTGTACCTTTACCTAAAAAAGCGTTGATTCCTCCGGTTGCCGGAGAATATTCTTTCCGTTCTTTTTTCACACTCATCCTTTCCACTGATGCCGCTGTGGTATTTGTTTTTTTTGCTACTTTTACAGTTTTCTTCGGCTTAAGACTCAAGCTGGCACTCGAGGCTATTTTTTCTGAAGCTGCTTGAAAACTTTTTTTCTTTTTCTTAAACATTTAGTACTCTCTTTTGGTACTCGTCTTTTTTTATTTATCAAAGTAAGCATAATACATCATCCATTTTATAAAATCAAATATTTTTTAGAATATCTGTAATAAAATCATAACAATTTACAATTCTTTAACAAAAAAAACCACCTTTTTGTGGAGCAGGTTTTGCAAAAAAGCTTCTGCCTAAGCTGATATTTCACTGCTACACTATTTTTGTAACACAAAAATAGCGCTTTGCAAATTTTATCGCGTTTTTTTAAGCAACGTTCAGACAATATAGTGTTTTACGACAGCCCCTTCAACTGTCCGCAAGCGGCAGAGATATCATTACCACGACTTGCCCTGAGTATAGCGGTATAATTATTCTCTAACAAGTGTGTCTGAAACTCCTTGACAGCCTCTTTTGTCGGCGCTTTAAATTTAAGTTCATGATGCGCGTTAAACGGTATCAGATTTACCTTACACTTCATTCCGGTAAGGAGCTTCGCCAGTTTTTTAGCATTGTCAAGCGAGTCATTCACGCCACCGATCAAAACGTACTCAAAGGTAATACGCGCTCTCTTTTTGAGCGGAAGGTTTCTGCATGCGTCAAGCAGTTCATGTATCGGGAACCTCTTGTTCACCGGCATGATCTTCGACCTGGTCTCATCATCGGTCGCATTCAGAGATACAGCTACCGCGACATCTGTCCGCTCGCAGAGTTCTATGAGCTGAGGCGCCATACCACATGTCGAGACTGTTATTCTACGTGACGACATACCAAACGCGTTATCATCCTTCAGGATATCTATAACGGCAATAAGGTTTTCAAGGTTTAAGAGCGGCTCCCCCATCCCCATAAAAACTATGTTCGTCAACCTCTCGGGGGCAATATCATTTTTCGCGATGAGTACCTGGTTGAGTATCTCCCCGATGGTCAGATCACGCGTGAAGCCCTGCTTGGCAGTGAGGCAGAAGTGGCATCCCATCTTGCAACCGACCTGCGTTGAGAGGCACAAAGTATTTCGACCATCATCTGGTATGATGACCGACTCAACGCTGGTACCGTCTGCTAGTTCTAGGAGGAATTTTTCGCATCCATCAGACGACACCTGCTTTTTGAGAATTTTAAGTTGCCCGATGTAAAAGTCGGCGTCGAAAGTAGTCCTCAACTCTTTTTTGAAATTGGACATCTCCTCGAAAGAGCTGACACCAGCCTGGTAAAGCCATTTGAGTAGTTGCGGAGCCCTGTATCGTTTTAAACCGCGTTCCTCCATCAGAGTTTTAAGCCCGTCGATCGAAAAATCTTTAATATCTTTTTTTGTCATTGTTTATTGTGCACCTTATATTGATTTTTATTGATTTAGTTCCATAAATTTGTTATAAGTATAGCTTATTTTTATTAGGAGGTACAGCATTTTGTCAGTAATAACTGATTTTGGTATATTTATTGTCGAGTTGGCGAAAGAGGTCAAAAAAATCCTCTTCCCACTTTTCATAGGAATCGCCCTTCTTATCCTTCCACCAGAAGAGTTTTTAGAAGGGTTAGAGCATATCTGGATATATTTTGTCGCCGGTATATCGATAGAAGCTTTAATAAGAACATTCAAATGGCATGTAAAAATACGTAAAGTGCTAAACCGCTTCGGTGTTTCGTCAATCATCATCGCGGCGCTTTTAGGGACGATAAGCCCGCTTTGCGCGTGTGGTACGCTACCACTCATAGTATCGCTTCTTATCGGTGGGCTATCACTGGCTCCCGCTATGGCGTTGCTGGTCTCCGCGCCCCTTATGAGCCCGGGAGGGTATGCTAACGCTATCGAGATGCTGAGCCTTGAATGGGCGAACGCGTATTTTGTCGCCGCTGTGTTCATGGGCATTTTCGCCGGATTTGTCACTCTTGCCCTGCAAAAACGCTGGTTCCAGAATGACGATCTCTTTAAAGAAGCGTTGCCCGAGGGGAGTTTTCACGATCCTGACTACCCGGATGAACGCTTAAAGTGCTTCTGTGGGGAGCAGTTCTCCAACCGTCTCGCAAGGATGATGGACAGCAAAAACAAATTTATTATATTTTTGGCGAAGTTTTATGAAGGCGCTATTAAAATCGGCAAGTTCGTACTGATCGGCGTTATTATCGAAAAACTCGCTGAGATGTACCTTGATTACGACTGGATAGCAAGCGTCCTCGTCAGCGATAACCCATTAGTAGTACCGGTTATATCCATCGCGGCGATACCACTGCACATCAACCAAAGCATAGCTACATCCTTCTTGTGGGGCTTTTTTGATGACGGCATCCCAATAAGCAAAAGCGTCGGAATGGCGTTTTTGATCGGTGGTCCTGTGACGGCGATACCGGCTATGGCAGTCTTTCTCTCACTCTTCAAAAAGCGTGTATTCTTTTTGTACATCGCGATCTGTGTTACCGGCACGCTGATATGCTCCTACGCCTACCAGTACCTGTTCTGATTCGGACGTGCAGGTTTGCAGGGTGCGTGTAATATCAAGAGAATACGATGACTATAAAAAAACGCTATGCAATTCCACTTATCATAATAATATCATTAGCTGTTTACCTATGGTTGCATAGAGCGCCAACTCTGGAGTGGGAGAGTCGCTTTAGTACCGCCCCGGGCTTCTTTGTAAAGGGCAGGTCTATCGCCTCATGTGCTGATGGCGGCTATATCCTTTACGGTTCTATAGCTCCCCAGTCTCTACCCAATAATAAGGACTGCTACCTAATCAAAGTGGACAAAAACGGTGTTAAACTTTGGGAGAACACTTTCGGCGGCGCTGAACAGGACGCGGGCATGTCTGTGCAAGAGACAACTGATGGCGGGTTTATACTCCTCGGGATTACATTTTCGACCGGTGCGGGTAGTAGCGATATGTACCTCATCAAGGTCACGGCTGATGGTAGTAAGGAGTGGGAAAGAACGTATGGTGGCGGCGACACAGACTACGGCAACTCAGTCCGCCAACCCCCTGATAGTGGGTATATACTGCTTGGTACTACATATTCCTTTGGTGCTGGTAACGCGGACATGTACCTTGTCAAGGTAGCGCGGGACGGCACGAAGGAGTGGCAAAAAACATTCGGTAGCGTCAAGCGCGAGGTCGGTTATTCAGTAGAGCTCGCTCAAGATGGCGGCTACATGCTACTCGGTAGTAGCCAGGAGCCCTCTCTAAAAAACAAAGTCTATCTTATTAAAACTGACGCAAGCGGAAACAAGGTATGGGAAAAGAAGTACGGAATAAATAATTTTAGCGTAGGCAATTCGATCAAGAGGCTGAAAGATGGCGGGTATATTATCGTCGGTAAGACGCTGAAGCAAACCACAAGTGAGATATACCTGCTTAAGATAGATAATGACGGAAACATAATATGGGATAAGACGTTCGGCGAAAAAGGGGAGCACTTCGCAAGTGATCTGGTTGAGTCGCCTGACGGTGGATATGTGATTGCCGCGACATCTTATCTAAAGCGTGAAAACCTTACAAATTACCAGAAAATAATCGTAAAGCTGGTAGAGTTTATACCGGTGCTTAAAAAGCCGCTCGCCAAGTACTTACCGGTCGCGAAAATAACAAATAGACCTAATCCGGATTTCAGTATTATTAAAGTAGGTGAAGATGGTAATCTCAAGTGGTGGATAAACGCCGGTGGCGAAGAGTATGAAACGGCATTATCGATCTGTGAGAGTGACGGCGATTATATTATTCTCGGCGAGTCATATTCAGCTACACCTTGGGTGGGGTCAGTAGCATCATCAAGCTCCTCATCCCAAATGTATCTCGTAAAAGTGAATGCCCCATAAGATAAAGCAAGCGGTATCCGGGGCGCGAAAAACGCCCCGTCCCCACGCTTTAGACTACTTAAGACTCCTGCACAACCTGTTTTTATCTATAAAAGTTGTTGCCGTCGTCCCGAACTTGAGGCGCGCCTCTGGTTTCGGGAGCTACCCTGATTTATTAGGATGACGTTTTTTTGGGCTGTGCAGAAGTCTTTACTTAATCGTACGTTTAATCTTCACAAGATGCTTCTTATCACCGATCTTCACCATACACGCGATACCATGTTCGCCCTTTTCCGACAAGCTGATATCAGCGCCAAAGCCAGACCCCATCAGCATAGGCATTGCTTTGCTGGTTTTACCGCTCGGTGCGAAAATCTTATACATAACCTTCGCGTCTGTGACCTTCTTACCGCTCTTCTCATCTTTCACGAACACCATCAGATGGTGTGTCATCCCGCCCATATCCATCTTCATTCCGCTTGCTTTCATCCGCTCCATAAGGTCAATAAAATTGAACTTAAAGGTGTAGCCATCCTGCTTTACTATCACAACATCCTTATTCTTTTGCCCCGTGTCCTCTTTCTTCATCTTACTGTGATCCATATCCATCGCGAACGCGACCGAACAGATCAGCATGATTCCCAACACTACTCCTACACTCCAAATTTTCTTCATTTTACAGCTCCTTTCAAAATTATTAATCAATTTGACAATTGATTTTTACGTTTTTGCTCCCGCTTAAACTCAAATTCCTTTATCATGCAGTAACAACATGGTACGACAAATATCGTTACAAGTTCGATGAGCATCCCGCCGAATGAAGGTAACGCCATCGGTATCATAACGTCAGAGCCTCTACCTGTGCTTAACAGTATCGGCGTGAGTGCGATAACCGTTGTCACTGTGGTCATCAATGCCGGTCTGATCCTCTTTTTCCCTGCTCTGACGGTTATTTCTCTGATATCTTCGATCGAGTTCACTTCTTCTCTCTCAAAAAGCTGCTTTAGGTATGTGGCGATCAACACTCCATCGTCCACAGCTATACCAAAGAGAGCGATAAACCCGACCCATACAGCGACACTTAAGTTATAACCACCGAAGTAGACAAGCATGAAGCCGCCGGACATCGCCACCGGTACCGCGAAGAAGATGACGAGAGCGAGCCCTACCTTTCTAAAACTAAGATAGAGGATGAAGAAGTTTATGAAGAGGCATAGCGGTAGTAGTATCGCGAGCCGCTTGTTCGCCCTCACCTGATTCTCAAACTGACCTGCCCACTTGATGAAGTAACCTTTCGGCAGTTTCAGCTCACCGCTTGCGATTTTTTGCGCCACGAGCTCTTTCGCGTCCTCGACGACGCTCACCTCATCACGGTCACGCGTGTTGAACGTTGTGTAACCTACCAGCAGGGAGTTCTCACTTTTTATCATCCCCGGACCGATCGTATATTTTATGTTCGCGACCTGTGCTATCGGTATCTGAGCGCCGCTCGGTGTCGGCACCATTATCCTCTCAAGCGCGTCAAAGTTGTCACGCAACTCTCGCGAATAACGCAACCTCACCGGATAACGCTCACGCCCTTCAACCGTCCACGTGAGGTTCATCCCACCGATCGCTGTCTCGATCACGTCCTGAACATCCTTGAGACTCACGCCATGCCGCGCCGCGGCTACCCGATCGATCTCGTATTCTATGTATGGTTTCCCGACGATCCTGTCCGCTATAACGTCCACCGCGCCGGGTACTTCTTTGATTATCTTCTCCAGCTCAAGCCCGATACCTTCGATGACTTTCAGGTCACTACCGAATATCTTCGCCCCCATCATCGCCTTCATCCCTGACTGGAGCATAACAATACGCGTTTGTATCGGTTGTAACCACGTTGGAGCTACACCGGGCATATCCGCCGCCCGCCTCAACTCCTCAAGTATCTCATCCTTCGTTATCTTCCTTGTCTCGGCGGCAAACAGCCTGAACGCCGACTTCATGAATTCCGGTACAGAAGGGTTATCGCTGTACCAACGTCGCACTGGCATATCCCGCCAGAGCTCTTTCGGTTTCAGCGTGACAATCGTCTCGATCATACCAAGCGGCGCTGGGTCTAGCGGTGTCTCTGCGCGACCAAGCTTACCGGTCACCATCTCCACCTCGGGAATCTGCTTCATGAGGATGTCCTGTTTTTTCATCGCTTCCATAACCTCAGTGTAGCTCGCCGCCGGTAGGAGTGACGGCATGTAAAGAAACGATCCCTCATCGAGAGCGGGCATAAACTCGCGCCCTATCCCGGGGAACGTGTGCGCCAGATAAACCCACGGCTTTGTTTTCTCAATTTCTATCCCGACCATGTTCAACGGCTTTTGTACCGGATAATAAAATACTGTCGAAAAGCTGAGCCAGATAGACGCGCCGATCAGGACTATAAATATTGGTAATAGTAAAAACGTCTTCTTGTAAGCGAGCACCCAGCGTATAATCGGTTCATAAGTCCTGACGATAAATTTTGATACCGCGTTGTCTTCTATCGGTGTCAGCCTTTCTCGCGTCATCCGGTAGAGTACCAAGCTCAATATGCCGGCTACCATCAAAGCAGAAGCATACCCGGGTAACGACGGGAACGGGTTGTAATTCGTTGTGAAGTATATGTTCGCCCTCCAGAAAAGCGCGCCACCGAACAAGAGTGTTATTATGTATGAGTACTTTTTCTTCAGGTTAAAATTTTTCAGGAACAAATTACAAAGCACCGGTACGAGTGTGATCGCGATAAAGACTGACGATAAAAGCGCGAGAGTCTTTGTCCACGCGAGCGGTTTGAAGAGCTTACCCTCCTGACTTTCCATAAAGAACACCGGCATAAACGCGACTATCGTTGTAGAGACTGCCGTGACTACCGCACCAGCTACCTCGGTCGCCGCTTTATATATAACCTCTACGCGACTCTTCTCTTTTGGAGCTACCGCTAAGTGGCTGTATATGTTCTCGGTCATTATTATACCCATGTCCACCAGAGTACCGATAGCGATGGCGATACCAGAGAGCGACATGACGTTAGAGTCTATCTTCAGGTAGAACATCGCGAGGAACGATATCATTACCGCGAGCGGCAAAGTCGATGAAACGATGAACGACGCGCGAAAATGCAACAAGAACAATATTATGACAACTATCGTTATGAGCATCTCCTCTGTAAGCGCTTCTTTCAACATATCGAGCGTCTCATTGATTAAGCTTGTCCTATCATAAAATGGAACTATTTTTACCCCTTTTGGTAGCCCCGGGGAAAGCTCTATTATCTTCTCTTTTACCCGCTCTATTACTGCCAGTGGATTCTCGCCGTAACGCATTACCACGACTCCTCCGACAGCCTCCGCTCCTTCTTTGTCAAGCCCGCCACGCCTGAAATCCGCGCCCAGCACTACATTCGCGACGTTTTTGACGAATATCGGTACGCCATCGGTGGCTTTCACCGGGATATTCTCAATATCCTCAATACTCTTGATAAAACCAACGCCGCGGATGATGAACTCCATACCGCTACTCTCTATTACTTTCGCGCCGACATCTATGTTGGAGCTACGCACCGCCTTATATATATCTGACAGCTTGACTTTGTGCGCTATCATCTTGTTCGGATCAACGTCGATCTGGTATTGCTTTACGTAGCCACCGACAGAAGCGACCTCAGAAACGCCCTTGACCGAGTTCAACTGATACCGAACGAACCAATCCTGTATAGAGCGGAGTTCGGCGAGGTTGTAGCCCTCCCCCTCGACGGTGTACCAGAACACCTGACCGAGCGCTGTGGCGTCCGGACCGAGCGTCGCGCTCACCCCTTTTGGTAGCCACTTTTGCGCGACATTGAGCCGCTCTAGAACACGCGCCCGCGCCCAATAGAACTCTGTGTCGTCATCGAATATGATGTAGATCAGCGAAAATCCGAACCCTGAAATAGAGCGAATTACCTTCACCCCGGGGATACCGTTTAGCGCCATCGAAGTGAGCGGAAACGTCACCTGATCCTCGATCGTCTTAGGATCACGCCCCATCCACTCAGCGAACACGATAGCCTGGTTCTCGCCGATATCCGGGATAGCGTCGACTGGTATGTTCATCATAGCGAACAGAGACCAACCGAGCAATACCGCGGTCAGCAGAAAAACGATGAATGTGTTCTCAAGCGAAAATTTTATTAGTTTTTTTATCATTATAATTACCCTTTTTACTCAAACGTAACGTCGTCCATACTCAAATCATCGAAAGAAACATCATCCATATCCTCATCCGCGCTTCCGCCAGACGTATGCCCCATCGCGGCGTGCGGGTCTACTTTTGAGCCGCAAGTGAACATTATACTAGGTTTACCGGTGAGCTGCATCTGAGAGTCTATGAGGAAATTCCCCGAAGTAACAACCACCTCGCCCTCACTCAAACCGCTTGCCACAGGGTAGTAGTCGCCGGCAAGCGCACCGGTGATAACCTCCCTGAGAGAGTACTTACCGGACTCGACCTCTACGAACACGATCTTGCGCAGACCTGTGTCTAGCACCGCGCTTTTCGGTACGGCTAACATCTTTTCCTCATTATTCTTCATTCCATCCATCATGGCGTCATGGATATGAGCATAGGCGAACATACCGGGCTTGAGTTTTCCCTCAAGGTTTTTGACATCCACACGCACCTTCAGCGTTCTGGTCTTCTCATTAAGAAACGGATCAATAAAGGTGATAACGCCCTCAAACTCTTTCTCCGGGTACGACTCGACAGAGATCATAACAGTCTGACCGAGGCTCACCCACGGCACATCGTATTCGTATACATCGAGGTACACCCATAGGTTTGACAGGTCAGCGATCGTGTAGAGCAGGTTACCTGTCTTGACGTATTGTCCACTCTTGATGTTCTTCTTGATGACCGTTCCGGTGATCGGGGATGATACCGTCAGGTGCGTCAGCGGCTCCTTCGCTTTTTCTATCTTCTTGATCTGACTGTCACTGATACCGAGCAGTCTCAGCTTTGAGCGTGCTTTTTTGCCGCGAGTTTTGTATGTCAGCAGATACTCCTGCTGTGCGCTTATGAGTTCTGGGCTGTATAGTAGCGCGAGGCGTTGACCTTTCTTCACCTTCATCCCGGTGAAGTCAACATACAATTTGTCGATCCTACCATTATTCCACGCGGATATGTACGCGACCTTTGTTTCATCATAGTCTATCTTCGCTACAGTCTGGATATGCCGTGTAAGCTTCCGCTTCCCGACTGTAGATGTCCTTACCACAGCGAGTTTCCGCGCTCTCTCACCGAGCGTCAAGGTTGCTTCATCATCATTATCATCGCCACCATCGTAGATCGGTATCAAGTCCATACCGCAGATCGGGCATAAACCCTTGTTGTCCATTTTTACCTGCGGGTGCATAGAGCAAGTCCAGTACTTTATCTTCCTCTCGGGTTTGCCTGTGCTGGATGTAGATATTTGCGCCCTCTTCCCCGGGGCGAGCATCAACATCAGAGCCCCCCCTAAGATTACCCCGAAAAAAACGAGTCCAATAGATTTTAATATATTTTTTTTCATAGCTATTTCCTTTTTAGTTGCATAGTATTGGCAGAAACCCCTAACAGCCGCTCAAGATTCGCGATACTGACGACCTCATGCCTTATCGCCCTGAAATGTTCGAGATTGAACTTCAACCAGGTCATGTCGGCATCAAGGGCATCAAGGAACGATACAGTACCGGCCTCATAACCTACCTTCGCAAGTTCAATCGCCTCGTTCACTTTTGGGATAAGGTTATCCTTATAAAGCACTGCTTCTCTCTGCGATTTACTAATATGATAATACGCGTCCCTGACATCAAAATTCAGCTGATCCTCCTTTGCCTTGAGTTTGGCGCGCATCGCCTGATATTTCAGCTTCACTTCGCGTATATAAGCATCATTCATAGCGTACATACTATCTTTTCGCACTGAACTCATCGGACGGGTCATGAATGAAGGCATTTTCGCCGCCGTCCCTACCTGAGCCATTTTGTTATCCTGAAAATAGCTGTAACCGGCGGTAAAGTCCGGGTAAGACTTCCTCTCGGCCATCTGTATCATGAGCGCCATCCGTTTTATCTTCTCACGCAGTATACTGACAGCACGGTTATTCTTACGCGCTACGAGATAAGCTTCGTCGAGTGAAATATCAAGTCTGGTCAGAGCCACCGCCGGAGTACCGAGAAGAGAATCTGGCGGCAGGTCAAGCAGTTGCGTGATCCGTACCTTCAGCCGCTTCTTTTTATCATCGATAGTATTGAGCATATCCTTCAATTTCTCGATTTTTATCTGTACTTTTATCACGTCATTAAAAGATACTTTCCCGATCTCATATTTTACCTGCGCTACCTGTTCAAGCTCATCGAGAAGCCTTAGAGTATTCGCGGTAATCTCCCCCTCTTTTATTACGAAGAGATAATTGTAGTAAGCGTTTTTCAGCATGGTCAAAACATCTATCCGCGCATTCTCGAATTCTAGCTTCGCTATCTCTACATCCTTCTTCACGATCTCGCCCTTGAGCGTCACCATGCCCGGGTACGGGAACGTCATTCGCACCATCTTTTTCTGTTTGTTCTGGCTGGTTTTGGTCGTTATGCCTTGCGAAAACGCGACATAATCACGCATTATCATCTCAAGATTACCTACCTGAGAGAATCGCTCTATCGCCGCCTCTAACTTCTTACGCGCGGCTAGGAGCTTCGGATTTCTGTAAAGCGTAAGTGTCGCGACCAGATCAAATGACAGATCAGAGTTTATCAGCTCGCGCACCTTATTTTCATCATCATACACTTTTTCGGCTATCTTCAGGTTTTCTTCAGCCGGGGTATAAAAACGCGAACTCCGCTCGCTTTTTATCGACCTGTTCCACTCTTCGGCAAGCGCTTTTAGTTTTTCTATCTCTTTCGAGGGTTCAACATCAGCGGCTCTCTCTGGTGCGGTCGATATGATAACGCGCTGCTCATAACCTGTCACCTCAGCGCTGTCATTAAAATCACGCTGGAGTTTTTCATAAAGCGTGGAGGCGTAACTGTAGCTGACCGCCACGCAAAAAAGCGCCAACAGAGTCAGTAACGCTATAAAATATTTTATCTGCTTATTCATCACGATCCCCCTTAGCGAAAACCGCTATCCCCAAAGTATCCTGCAGTTTGATCGCGTACTTGTTGTAGTCCGCTGTCGCACGTTGATACGCGAGGTTCATGCTGAACCACACCGCCTGCGTCTCTAACAGTTGCGCATAACTCCCGAGCTTCTGCTTGTACCACTCTTCGGCCTTCTCCATCGTCGCTTTCGCCTGCGGTAGAAGCGTTTTTGAGTAGAGTTTGGTCAGCCTTTCAGCATTCATCATCCTAAAATACAGATTGTTTATCATCGCGTTAGTCTGATTGACGCGCGCGTTTTTTATCTGCCTCATCGCTCTTTTTTTTAGAGCCTTCTCCTGTACCATTGACTCGTTCTTTGAACTCCAGAGCGGTATCGTCGCACCGATCGTCACTCCATAAGAGTCACGTCCGGGGTCGTCAACCTGCATCCCTTCAGGAGTACCGATCATCGAGTACATCAGCTCGAACCTGAAATCTGGATAAGAAGCGAGCTTCGCCAACCTCTCGGCCCTATCGAGCTTTTCTATCTTCGCGTCGATTATCTTAAACTCTTCTCTGCTTTTCGACGCGATCTCATACAGCTCGTCAAGTTTATACGGCAGACTGACAGACAGCTCAATCAATTTACCTATTTTTGTGTCCAACGGGCGGTTCAGTATACTGTTAAGGCGCGCGCTCTCAGTCTCCTTCAGCTCTAAGAGCAGAATAAAATCGTAACTCAATTGCGCAAGCTGAGACTGCGCCGTCAGAACATCATTCAACGTGGTAGAATCGGTCGCGTAATCCGCCGCGCCTATCTTCGCCAGCTCCTCTAACACCTGCTGGTTCTGCCGTGTCAACTCCAACGCTTTTTGGATATAGAGTAACTCAAAGTACGACTCGCTGACCCTTGTGATGACTCTGCGGGCTTCCCTCTGATACTTTAGCGATTCAGCCTTTACATCTATGCCGGCTATTTCCTCTTTGAGCGCCAGTTTTTTCAGGTACGGTACTTTCTGCGATATCATAAACCGGTGATCGTTCGGACCAAGCCTCGTCTCAATCGGTTGCGGAAAATACGTGTACGATATCATAGGATCCGGCAGAGCGCTCGCCTGCGGAAGAGTTTCGATCGATGCCTGCCAACTATATCTGGCTGCCTGCAAATCTGGATTGTTCTTTACAGCCTCTTTTATGAGGGCATCGAGGTCAACGTTACTCTTAGCTGGAGGGGAAGGCTCTTGCGCGTCTGCCGAGTTGATCCAACTGAAAACAAGCAAAATCGCGCAACAGATAATCAGCGCGTCAAATATATTTCGTTTCTTTTTCATTAGCTTTTCTCTCATTAGTTTTTCTCCAAAGTCATATCAACCTACCTTCTCCTTGTATATAAGCAATATATGTGCCAGAGAAAGCAATACGGCAAACATTTGAGATTATTACAGTGATCAGAAGAATGATTGATACAGCAAACATAAGTAATAACAGTGAACTGGTTCTTTTATAGGGGCGATAAACGATGATACATTTAAAATAATATAATAACTTACAGCAAAATGAGATGAGACTACTCCCATAAAAGTCAATACAGCTCAAGCGTTTAATAGATGAAATAGTGCAATGTGTAGGATATGCTACAGTTGTATGGGGCACCGGTAGAAGCACTCAGTGGTAACGGTAATGTTACCACGTAGATCCCGAAACCAGAGGGCGCCTCAAGTTCGGGACGACAGTAGTAGAGTTTATCACCCCTCAAAAACCCGCACACGGTTGAACAAAATATCCCGCTCTGCCGGTATACGTCCGGCGCTCCGTATCAATTTTATCTTCTCCTCTTCACTCGAAAACGCAGGCGCGATATTCCCTGTTGTGTGGATTATCCGCCCCTTCTGCCGCACGCCGTTCAGGTCATCGACACCGAAGAAGAGGCTGAGTTGCGCGAACCTCTTACCAGTGTAACCCCAGTAGACACGGATATGGTCGAAGTTATCGAGGTAAAGCCGCGCGAGTATCAACATCCTCATATCATACAGACCGTCGGTCATCTTTTCGCCATCCTTTCCAAAACCATACGGGAAGAAATGCGTAAACCCTTGAGTCTCATCCTGGATCAAGCGCAGTTTTCGCATGTTATCGACCACCTCTGCCGGACTCTCCCCGACACCGTAGATCATGCACGCGTTGGTGGCGATCCCGATCCTATGCGCGTTGGAGTGGATATACATCCAGTCCGCGGAGTTCAGCCGATCCTCATCGCATTTCAACTCGCGTATGTACTTGTCGTCGAGGAAATCGACACCACCACCGGTAAAGGCGGTGAGCCCGTTTTTCTTCAGAATCGCGAGTATCTCCTTCGGGTCCTTCTTCTCCAGCCTTGAAAAGTGCTTTACCTCAACCGCCGAAAACGCGAGTATCATCACCTCAGGTATTATCTCCTTGATCGACCTCAACGCCTCGACATAAAATTCGAATTTTAGGCTCGGATGTATGCCGCCCATGAGTAGCACCTCAGGGACAGCTAGTTTTTTCGCCTCGCGCGCTTTCTCTTTTATCTCATCGAGGGTTAGCAAAAACGCGTCCGCGTCGCCCTCATTGCACCGAAACTTACAATAAAAGCAAGAGTTCCCGCAAATATTGGTAAAGCATATATGGTAGTTGTTGACGAAGGTGACATACTCCCCTACCCTCTCGGCACGTACCCTGTTCGCCAACCAACCGAGCGCGGTTATCTCTTTCGATTCAAGGATGTACTGACCATCCTCCTCGTTCAGCCGCTCTTGGCTCCGCACTTTGTTATATATACGTTTTAGGTCCTCGTCATTCGTAAAATCCATTCGTGTCTCCCCCCTTAGGAGAAGATATTATAGCAGAAAACGTGAAAGGTCAATTGAATTATTTCAGCCGTTTTCACGGTTTCGCAGGGGCGTGTTGCCCAATACAGTTTAGGGGGGATTTCCCCTAAACTCCCGTTGGTCGCACCCCCCTTTTTACAGGTACTTACAGCGACAGATTTTTTGAAAATACGCAAGTTTGTCTATTTGGCAAGACTCCCCTCAGGAGGAGTGCTCTGGTTCGCTAACAAAATTTTAATTTGTTGACAGTTGCCTTATATACTAATATACTTGCAACTTAAACATAAGGAGAAGAATGTTGAAAATAGCGATAATCAGTGATGACAGCGAGTTTTTTGATAGAGTAAAATCACCATTATCCAGCGAGGGGTATGCTTTCGGGGTGTATCCGCTCTCTTGCGATGTTCCGCACGACGCGACAAAAAACGGTAAAAGTGACATAGTTATCATGGATTTTATCGCTGATTATGAGTTTGCTATCGCTACACTGAAGAACATCAGAAAAGAGTCGAGTGTACACTGTATAGCGGTCTTAGATGACGAAAAGTATATTGACTTTGATTATAAGAGCGGAGTGGACGATTTTGTCCTCAGTAGCTCGGTAGAAAAAGAGTTGCTCCTGCGTATTAAGCTTTTTCAGTGGAAGCACGACAACCTATTCTCAAACGATACTTTGGTCGCTTCTGAATTTGTTGTCGATACCGCTAACTATGAGGTATACTTCCGGGGCAAAAAAGTAGTCGGGCTGACTTACAAAGAGTTTGAGCTGTTAAAGTTTTTAGTAACTAATATAGGTCGGGTCTACAGCCGGGATGATCTCTTGAGCCAAGTGTGGGGCTATAACTATTACGGCGGCACCAGAACCGTAGATGTCCATATAAGGCGGTTACGAGCGAAGATAGGGCTCGGAGCGAATATGTATCTGAAAACAGTACGTAACGTAGGATACAAGTTTGAGCCGTGGGATTTAACATAGATTTAACATACATTTAACATTTTAGTGTTTGACACGAACGTTTGCGATATGATACAAAGTTACAAAAATCAATCAAATATATTTTTATATAATCTAACGGAGGTGAAGTATG
>JAJRXV010000018.1 GCA_024276115.1 Deltaproteobacteria bacterium | reverse complement strand
ATCGGAACGTTAAGTTTGTTATCATTCTCTAACGCTTTCAGTCGGATGACACCTGTTGTAGTCTCCTCCATGCTGGCGATCACATTAGCGGCCTTATCAGGGTAGTTCGTGTGGAACTCCGCGATCAGGTAAGCGCCGTCATCCATAGTGACAACCGGGTTGAACTCTATCGCCGCGCGGATGTGCTTGTAATATGTGTCGTTGTCCTCACCCTTGATCGCGTGAACGCTGGCGCCAAAATCACGCACCAGTGAAGCCGCGACATCATCCTGCGTAGATAGCGGGTTTGACGCGCAAAGAAGAATATTCGCTCCACCAGCTTTGAGAGCGCGCACGAGGTTAGCGGTCTCGGCGGTAACATGCAGGCATAGCGACATGTTCATACCATCAAACGGCTTCTCCTTTTCAAAACGCTCGCGCACCTGCTGTAAGACCGGCATATCGTTGTCAGCCCAGAGTATACGTTTTTTACCAATATCCGCTAGATTTATATCTTTTACATCATAATCAATATTTTGAGTTTTTTCCATTTCAGTTCCGTTTCCCATCGATTTCTCCTTTATTTATCCTATAGCCCTGCCGCGTTTTGAAGTTTTGTGGCAATATTAACATCTTCCCATGTGAAGTCTTTCTCATGTCTGCCGAAGTGACCATACGCCGCTGTCTTCTGGTATATCGGTCTCAAGAGGTCTAAGTAATCTATAATCGCTTTTGGTCTCAAGTCAAAGTGATCGAGCAGTAACGCGAGAATATCTTTCGCCGGTATTTTTCCAGTCTCAAAAGTATTTATGAGTACAGATACAGGTTCAGCGACACCGATAGCGTACGCCAACTGCACCTCACACTTATCGGCGAGTTTTGCCGCGACGATGTTTTTCGCGATGTGTCGCGCCATGTAAGAAGCGCTTCTATCGACTTTGGATGGGTCCTTCCCCGAGAAAGCGCCGCCACCGTGGCTACCCTGCCCACCATAGGTATCGACAATGATCTTTCGACCGGTCAAACCGCAGTCACCCTGAGGACCACCGATAACAAATCTACCGGTAGGGTTGATGAAATATTTTGTATTACCGTTTATCATATCCGCTGGGATAACTTTTTTCACCACTTCTTCAATTATGCCTTCTTTTATGTCAGCGTGAGATACTTCTGGAGTATGCTGAGATGAGACGACTATCGCGTCAACATGCGAAGGCTTGTCATCAATGTACTGTATAGTCACCTGTGACTTACCGTCAGGTCTCAAAAATGCCAGAGTACCTTCCTTACGCACTTTAGCAAGCTGTCGCGTGAGCTTGTGAGCGTAAATTATCGGCATAGGCATAAGCTCTTTCGTCTCGTTGCAGGCATAACCGAACATCAGCCCCTGATCACCGGCACCTTGAGCGTGTTCCTCTGACTCGTCAACGCCCATAGCGATGTCTGGAGACTGTTTATCAATGCTTGAGATAACCGCGCAAGTATCACAATCAAACCCCATAGACGCACTTGTGTAACCGATATCTTTAATCGTTTTCCTTACTATGCTCGGTATGTCCACGTAGCAGTCTGTTGATATCTCACCAGCTATCATCGCCATTCCTGTAGTCACGAGTGTTTCGCACGCGACCCTGCCCTTTTTGTCCTGAGCCAAGATAGCGTCTAAAATAGAATCTGATATCTGATCCGCGACTTTGTCCGGGTGTCCCTCTGTCACCGACTCCGAAGTAAACAGAAAATCTTTCATTCTCATTATTTTAATCCCCCTAGTATTATAATTGGTATTCATTTTATGATCATTATTTTCTATTTTAAATATTAAACCATATACAGATTAAATTAATATTAACCAGTGATTAATGTTTTTTAATTTAATTAATTTAATATGTATAAGCTAATATATATTTTTCATCTTCACAAGAGTATAGAAAAGAATTCTCGTATAATAGTTTAGTTGCTCTATTGTGTCAAGATTTTTTCGTCTGATTTAGAGTAACTTTATTAATTTTATCAATTATAGATTGACAATGACTATTTTTTTTTATATAAAGCGTTAACTCATTTCATATCATTAAATTGGATTGGGAAGCATACCCTCAAAGGAAGCAAATTGATATCAGTCTCTCACAAAGGAATATTCAAGACCGGCTTTGGCTGACGTAGCACACACAAAACCTGGTCGAGGTTTACCAATTCAAGAGGCTGTGCGGTTTGTAACTAAATCAGAGTAGATTTATCTATCACTTCAACAAAATTATTTTTTTACTTTATCCCCACAAACTGATATTCATAGCCTGGTAAAACTCTTATACTCAAGATTTTAATTATTTAACATTTCAATTATAATATTTCTTATGGAGGAATAAAATGTACAAAAAAATTGCTATGGCAATATTACTTATTGCTTTTGCTTTCAGTATAGCACTCGCGTCAAAACCAAAGAGTCGTGATTTTGAGTTTACCTACTCTTTTGTCATTACAGATATCCCAGATAACGCTAAAAAAGTAGAATTTTGGGTACCGGTGCCGCAAGACGCAGAGTATCAGAAGATCACCGACGTTATCATCAACACAAAAGTAGAGTACTCTATCAGTAGCGACGGTAGCTACCAAAACAAGATGCTCCACGCGAATATCACCCCTGACGGCGCAAGCGAGATACCTGTAAGCTTCAGCTTTAAAGTGAAAAGGAATGAGATGGCAGGGCTACAGAAAACAGCGCCGGCAAATAAGATCAATACTGACGTTTACCTGAAACCAAGCCGGCTGGCTGTCATCAACGACGATATAAAGAAAATATCCGCAAACCTCACAAAAGGTAAGAGCGGAACAGTAGAAAAAGCCCGCGCTATCTACGATTACGTTTTAGATAATATGTCATACGACAAATCAGGTGAGGGCTGGGGGCGTGGCGATACAGCATACGCGTGTGACGTGGCAAAAGGCAACTGCACCGACTTCCACTCACTCTTCATGTCGCTGGTTCGCGCGGCTGGCATACCGGCACGATTTAAAATCGGGTTCCCGCTTCCGGCGGATAAGGATTCTGGTACGATCGGCGGCTACCACTGCTGGGCGGAGTTTTATGATGACGAACATGGTTGGGTACCGGTAGACGCGTCGGAGGCGAAGAAAAACCCGGAGAAGAAAGAGTATTTTTTCGGTAATGTCTGCGAAAACCGCGTCGAGCTTTCTGTAGGTCGTGATCTGACACTTTCACCAAAGCAGGCTGGAGAAAAGCTGAACTTTTTTATCTACCCTTATGTAGAGGTAGACGGGTTTGTACATACTACTATTAAAAAGGATTTTTCTTATAAGAACCTGTAGTCGTTTGCTAAATTTATTTCAGAGGTAGGTTGCTGTTAGGCGATAGCCGTAACGCAACAAAAATATTAGTTTATTCGCTCCGCTCACTGTTTTAGTCCTAGGTTCCCGATTACTACCTCGGGAATGACGGTGCGCGTCCTCGGGGATGACAGTTTGGGAACTTAGAACTACGCGGTGCTAAAACACTATATTTCATCGCCGGGTTACTAGCATTACATTAAATGAAGACATTAATGAAGGCGGAAGGTGTCACCTCACTTTCCGCTTTTCATTCATAATATCTTATCGAAGTCATCATCATCTTTTTTGTACGCCAACAACTTATCGCCAAATTTACTTGACAATAATTCACTTACAGCCTCGTAGTCATCCCCTGTATATTTGATTGAGAGCCCGCAGTCTGAACTGAGCTGACGCGGCACCGGTTCGAGCGCAAAAGCCACCCCGTTTTTTTTTAAGATGCGTTCAGCTTTCATGACTCTGTGGATAGAATTAAGGATAAAAATATATTCAGTACTCATATTATTGAACAATATATATTACATGGGTATAAAATACAAGTACTCAAAAATAGACATTGATTTTCCCGCACCGGTTTGTTAGGTTTTTCTTAGCGATTTTTTGACCTGACCAACAGGATTTACAGCTTTTTTATCTGAACATCATATT
>JAJRXV010000269.1 GCA_024276115.1 Deltaproteobacteria bacterium | reverse complement strand
TTGTATTGGGCTGTACTGAACTCGAAAGTGAGTGCAATATCGCGGAGTGTAATGTGTTTATGGAAAAAAGCAAGCTTAAACCGGCGCTTGAAAAAGCGGATAAAGAGGGTGGCGCGGAGCTTTTCAGCACTATAGGGCTAGAAGGGAAAAAGCAAAGGAAGCTTATGGTCAGAGTTGTTCCTCTGCAACTTATTCTTAAAAAGAAGCTTTATCTCTTGATAGTATCAGACTTGTCAAAGAATATGGAGCTTGTCAAAGAATTAGTTCGGAGCCAGAGCGAGTTACAGCACATGTTTGACGCGATAACCGATCCGCTTTTTGTTGTCGATCGGGATATGAACCTGTTAAGGCTGAACGATTTTTTGAGGTGTGCGCTTAACGCTACTGATTACAGTGAGTTATTGGGCAAGAAGGCAAACAGGGTAATGTATGAGGGGAAATCATTATGCACAAAGGCAGAGATTGACGAGGTATTTTCAAAGGGCGAGGTTCACTTTTCTGAGACGTACTCCGCTAGCGGTAAAAGGTTTTATCATAAGTACATATACCCAATACAAGAAACCGAAGGCAATGTTCGCACTACCACTTCGGTTCTTGTTTACAAGAAGGATATGACAGACCACAAAACGCTTGAGGAGGAAATCCAGCATTTAGACAGGCTCGCGACTATTGGTAAGCTTTCCGCGGTGGTCGCGCATGAGATCAGAAACCCGCTCTCTGGTATCGGGCTTTCAGCCTCACTGCTCAAAAAGAAGCTGACCGATGAGTGGGAGTATTCTGACAGCCTTGATAATATTCTTGAGGGCATATCAAGGATTGAGTCGGTGATCTTGAGACTGCTCAACTTTTCAAAGCCAAAGAGAATCAAAAGAGAGAGCATAAATATAATAGATACTCTAAAAGAAGCGTTTTTCTTTATAAAGCCGCGTGCGTTTAAGCGGTCGATCAGAATAGTCGAGGAGTACCCGAGTAGCCTGCCGAATGTTTATGTTGACCCGGATCAGATGACTCAGGTCTTCACAAACCTTCTGCTGAACGCTCTTCAGGCGATAGATCGTGATGGCAGCATTGGAGTGAAAGTTTCTCAAAAGAAAGAGGGACAGGTGACAATACGTATCGCGGACAGCGGCAGGGGGATCAGTGAGGAGAATCTCAAACATATATTTGACCCGTTTTTTACGACGAAACCTGAGGGGACTGGTTTGGGGCTCGCGATCTCAATGAATATACTTACGCAGAATGATATAAATGTAGTGGTTGAGAGTGAAGAGGGTGGCGGTACAGCATTTACATTAACGATAGGACTACCAAATGAAATATAAAATACACATAATAGATGATGATTTGATGATCAGGTCATCATTAAAAACTTACCTTGACATTTTGGGGTATGATGTCACAACCTCTGAAAGCGGTCGCGATATTGAAGAAAAAATAAGGGGGGATAAGCCTGATCTTATACTGCTCGATCTATTCTTACCGGAAAAAAACGGTCTGGAAGTCCTGAAAGATATCATGAGGATAGATAAGGAGATGCTGGTTATACTTATCACCGGATATGGTACTGTTGAAACGGCTGTCACAGCGATGAAGGAGGGTGCGTACGATTTTATCAACAAACCTTTAGAGGCCGAGAAGGTCGAGCTGATAATCAAAAAAGCGCTCAAGACGATCACTCTGAAAAAAGAGCTGAGCTCTCTGCACCAAAAAGAAATAAAGGCGTTTAATGAGAATTTTATTATAGCTGAGGATTCGATCATGAATCAGATACTGCAAAACATGAAAAACGCCGCGATAACCGATGTGCCGATTCTGATCAGCGGCGAGTCCGGCACCGGTAAGGAGATATTGGCGAAAGCGGTATATTTTTACAGCAAGAGGTTTTCTAAACCGTTTGTTTCGATCAACTGTAGCGCTATACCGACCGAAATAGTTGAGAGCGAGCTTTTCGGCTATGAGGGCGGTTCCTTCACCGGAGCTTCCGCGAAGGGCAAAACCGGTATCTTAGAGGTTGCTGATGGCGGTACAATTTTTTTTGATGAGATCGGGGAGTTAGACCTCAAGGCGCAGACCAAGCTTTTGCGGTTTTTGCAGGAGAAGGAGATTCAGAAGGTTGGCAGCACGAAGGTGAAAAAGGTGGATGTGCGGGTCATTGCCGCGACGAATAAGGATTTGAAGTATGAGGTTGGGCAGAAAACATTTCGGGAAGACCTCTTCTATCGCTTGAATGTTTTTAATGTGATAGTACCGCCACTAAAGGAGCGGCGCGAGGATATTTTGCCTCTCGCGAGGTACTTTGTCAAAAAGTTCAGCGCTGAGTTTAAGAAAGAAGTGGATGGTATGACTGAAGAGCTGGAACAGGAGGTGTTGCGCGAGACGTGGAGTGGTAACGTCAGAGAGCTTCAAAACGCGATCGCGCGTTCAGTTATCCTCTGCGAAGGCAAAACGATTGAGCTGAAAGAGATGATGCCAGAGGCTGACAAAAATTTCCAGAAGCACTCAAGTGATTTTGTTGTTCCACTAAAAGAGATGGAGGCGAAGTATGTAAGTGAAGTGCTGAGCGCGCTCGGAAATAATAAGATGTTGACCGCCAGAAAGTTGAAAATATCAGTGAATACCCTCAAGAGTATAATTAAAAAGCAGTTTCCTACTAGACACATCAAAAAATGACGGCCATAAGCCTAGTATAAACAATGCGTTGCCGTAAAGTGTCTCTCAAGTGTAAAGGAATGACATATATTGCTTATTCAGCTCCCCCACCCGAAAACCTAACTGTGTGAAATTATAGCGTATTGTTGTAATCTGTGCTGGTGGCATGTATCTTGCTTGTCTATTGATGGTACCTTAACGTTCTAATTGTACATGTTAACTATCGGAGGCTAAAATGGTTCGTAAAATAAAAGTGTTGGTAGTTGATGATGAAGTTTCAATTCTTAAATCCATTAAACTTCTATTAGAGGATAAGGGGCTTTGGGTCGAGCTGGCGGAAGATGGTGGCGAAGCTATGGTAAAGCTCAAAAAAGATGAGTTTGACATTGTAATAACTGATTACTATATGCCGGTATTAAACGGCAAGGAGCTACTTAAGAAGGTGAAAGAGCTCTCCCCACGCACGCTGGTGATAGTCATTTCAGCTTTTTGTACAGTTGAGGATCGGTTGGATATGCTTTTTAATGGTGCGTTTAACTGTTTAAACAAGCCATTCAAAATAAGTGAGATGGATTCTGTAATAAGAACTGCCGTGAAACTATGTGGACATCAAAGTAAGGTGTAGAGGTGACATGGGTAACCCAAAAGTATTACTAATAAGTGATAAAGAGCGTAAGTACAATAACCTGAGGGCTATCGCGGAGCAGCGTGGCGTTCCGATTGATATTGAACATGATATCAGCAACGGTTATGAACTGCTTAAAGCAGGAGGCTATACTCTTGTTATCGCTAATATATCTTGTGCGTCTATTGACGGGCATGAGCTGATAGATAAGATACAGAACAGTAACCTTGCCTGTGGTGTTATTTTTATTGATGGTACCGAAAACTACACAGCCAGAGAGGAATTAAAAGAAAAAGGGGCTTTCTCTTTTGTTAAAAAAGCTGATGATGATATTGAAATATTGAAACATATAGATAATTATTTTACTGTGAATTCTTCCCCACACGCCGATATGGCAATATCGCTTGATGAGATGGACTTCAAGCTTGAAGAGAGTATACTGACAAAAATGAACGAACTAAAAACGCTAAACGAAAAACTAACTGAGACATCAAGAGAACTTGATCAGACGAAGCAGCGGTTGCAGGCTAAAAGGGAATACCTTGTCAACTCTGACAGAATGATATCGATCGGTCAGATGGTCGCTTCTATCGTTCATGAGATCAACAATCCTTTGACCTCGATAATCAGCCTCGTCGGGGCGATCTCAATAGAGACGCGTGCTAACTCGAAGATTATGCGTTACAACGAAATGCTTTCTCAAAACATTGATAAGTTACGAGATCTTACGATGAGTATACTTTCTTTTTCGCACCAGAGCAAGAGCATGGAAGCGGGAGATTCGCATATAGTTATTTCTGTTGAAGAGCTTATCGCGTTTTATGGTTATGAGGTCAAGAAGAAGAATATCAGCATGAACATGGACTTTAGCCCCGTGCTACCAAGGGTGGTTATCCCTAAGGTCAAGCTCCAGCAGGTGTTGCTTAATGTTATGAAAAACTCTGTTTACGCGGTAACGAGTGAGGCTGGCAGGATAGATATTCGTGCCTACGTGTCTGATGGTATGGTTATCTTAGAGGTAGAGGATAATGGTGAAGGGATACCAAAAGAAAAAATATCTGAGATATTTAACCCATTCTTCTCTACGAAGCCGACTGGCAAAGGTACTGGATTGGGGCTTTTTATATGCAAAGAGATACTAGAGAACCATAGCTCAGATATTGAGATAAAGAGTGAACATCTCAAAGGAACAACTGTTACCCTAAAGCTCGCGTTCGCGAAATAAACATATTTCCCCGGATGCCGTCAATAACTGAACGCATAGCTACTCTATTTTACCATCTGTAGTATCAAGCAATATTGCCCGCTCAAAATCTGACGGGTTAGTCGCCGCTGACCTCGCGGTATCAAAAGTTATCTCCCCTGACTTGTAAAGCTCTAACAAATGCTGGTCAAAGCTTTGCATATGATACTGGAGTCTGCTTTTCTCGATATAATCCTTGATAAGGTCCGTTTTGTCAGGGTCTTTTATGCACTCCTGAATCGTTTTTGTCGCTATCATTATCTCCGCGGCGACAACTCTCCCCTTACCGCTTTTTTTCGGTATCAGCCTTTGAGATATGATCGCCTGGATGTTTTCTGAAATCCTCAGGCGTATCATGCCCTGTTCTTCGGCCGGGAAGAAGCTTATCAGCCTTGCCAGCGTGGTAGCGGCATCAGTCGTGTGAACAGTACTCAGCACAAGGTGCCCGGTTTCCGCGGCTTTTAGTGCGATATCTATCGTCTCTAAGTCACGCATCTCACCGACAAGGATTACGTCCGGGTCCTGCCGGAGCGCGGCTCTAAGAGCAAGTGAAAAGTTTTTTGTGTCCGGGCCGATCTCTCTTTGGGAGACCGAACTCAACTTGTTCTTATGGATAAATTCTATAGGATCTTCAATGGTCAAAATATGACACTTGCGTGTCGCGTTTATCTTGTCAACCATAGCGGCAAGCGTTGTTGACTTACCACTGCCTGTTATGCCTGTCACAAGTACCAGACCTCTTTCCTCTAACGATATCTTTTTTAGCACCGGTGGTAGATCAAGTGTCTCAAAATTCGGGGTATCAAACGGTATGACCCGCAATATCAAGGCGAAGCTGCCACGTTGCCGGTAGATATTAACCCTGAACCGCCCGACGCCCTTAACAGCGTATGATGAGTCATACTCCTGCAATTCATCGAGCTTATCTCGCATGGTTTTTGATTTGATTATGTAGGTTGACAGTTGCCGGGTTATGTCAGGCATCAATACTGATGACTTCGCTTCGACCAGCTTTCCGTTTATACGGTACAGCACCGGGCTACCCGCTTTCAGATGGATGTCTGAAGCGCCGTTGTTTACACCGACTGTCAGGATTTTATTAAAGGTTTCAATGTCCATTGATTACCCCCCTTATCTCTAGAGAGTAAAACAAAAAGTCGTTGACTTGTCAATCATATTTTGTTGATTTTGCTTTTTCGGTATATCTTTTCAGTTTGACCGGTAAGAATTGTGTGTTTGCGAGGATTGATCGCGCATGAAAAACAACCAAAATAATTAGAACCCTTGACAACTGGATAAAAAGTTCGGTACACTTAAAATATAATAAAAGATTTCCGCATATATATTATTAACCCAGCAATCAAATATACAGCTTTTACGCCACGTCATTCCCGAGTGTTTTAGTCGGGAACCCATGGCTGAAACTCTGAGCGGAGCGAATAAACTTTGCTTTAATTTAATGGGATGTTTGGAGTCTGGCTCCCCGATAGGAGACTAATCTCACTCACTCGGGGATGACGGTTTTGGAGTCGCGCGGGAGTTTTAATAATTTATCACTGGGTTATTATCAACCCTAACCTAGCAGTATAAAAGGTGTTATATGAAAAAAACTGTTTTCATACTCTTTGTCGGTCTTGTTTTTACGTTTTCCACTTTTGCCCATCTCTTTGCTGATGATGACAGAGGCACGGCTGAAGGTCTGAAGCTTGATAAGATCAAGTCAAAGACTTTGAAAAAAAGAATCGCCTCCCCGAACCCTCATACCGCGTTCGAATGTACAGAGTGTCACAAAAAAAGAAAGATAAAAATAAAAAAGAAAAAGAAAAAGAAAAAGACGGGGCGTAAAAAGAAGAGATCTAAAAAGTCGGCAATAGTGGATATCATCAAGTTATGTGACGGATGCCACGAGGGTGAGAACCTGCACCCGGTCAACACCAATCCGATGAAGTCTGAGTTCAAGATCACTCCGCCAAGGTTTCTGCCGCTCGGCAAGGGGAAATATAAAGACAAGATCACATGCCTGACGTGTCATGATATTCACGCTAAAAACTCGGCCTACAAACTTTTGCGCGGCTTCCCCGGCGCTAAGGGCGCAAAGAGCGCGAAGCTCACAGAACGACAGGAACTTTGCCGCTCTTGCCACGGTGACGCTCTCATCGATCGATCACCGCATAATGGCGATGAACGCTCATGCGGGTTCTGTCATATATCTGATCCGCGGAAGGTGGAGCGTGTTATTGACACTGTCCGGCTTGATATTGTAAAAAGATGCAACTTCTGCCATGATAAACTTGAGGAGGGGCATTTTCTCGCTGTCAACGCTTTTGTCGATAAAAAACTCGAAGATAAAATACCGGATTTAGATTTGCCATTTATCGGTGGGGAGATCACCTGCGTCACATGTCATGATCAGCACTGGAAGTCAACTCTCGCGCACAGACTGCGCCCGGCTTTTGTCGCGTTCGCGGAGCAGTCGGTTAGGATCAACCCACATTGGACGGGGACATTTTGCCTTACGTGCCACGATAAGCAACCGAAGAAGGGTGAAGAGCTTTCCTTCCGGTTTAACGGCGATTTTGTGAAAATATGCAACCGCTGCCACGAAACTGAAGAGGCGACCGCTGACATACACCCTGTAAATATCGAAGTGCCGCCTGAGATGCTTAAAAATGTGCCAGAGGATTTTAAGCTCGCGGAGGGGAACCTCATAACCTGCCTTACATGTCACGAGCTCAAGTACCAGACCTCGATAAACAACCCTGTGAGGCGCATCAACCCGAAATTCCTCAGGGGCGGTCCATATAAAAACAGAAGCGATATCTGTTATCGCTGTCACGTGCGGGAGAATTACGAGCGCATGAATCCGCATAACCAGATCGACGGGGATGGCAACATTATTGAGTCGAAATGCCTCTTCTGCCACTCCTCCCGCCCTGATGTCGATATCGTCGGTATCGATAAGGTCGAGTTCACCGGGAACGTCGCAGAGTACTGTTATGGTTGCCATGCGGGCAAGGATGAGGATCACCCGTCCGGGTTTACTCATAATGGTGCTGAACCGACTGAGGAGCGGCTCAAATGTATTGCGAAAGTAGAAAAGAAGCTAGGCTTGTACCTGCCGCTTTACGACGGAAATGTTTTTTGCGGTACGTGCCACAACCCGCATCAGCGCGGCGTACAGAAAGGTGTCGCGGCTTGGGGCGCTGATGAGGAATACCGGTTGAGACTGCCGAAGGGTTACATGATGTGCGTCGCGTGTCATTGCGACAAGGGCGATGTGTTTTAGCGGGCGCACCTGCTTTATTTTAAAATTAACGTGGAGGAGCATGAAGAAGAATATAGCGATCTTACTATGGATAGCGCTGATTTGTTTGATCATTGCTCTCGGGCTTTATTTTACTTTCTTAAAAACGGCCCGTGCGCCGGGGAGTTCGAGAAGGGGAAAACCCTTGCTTGAAACTATCGTTACCAAGTTCAATCTGGAAAATTTCTCCACGGTGAGGGCTTTTCTGCTGAACAGGCTCGACAAGGGCGATGATGAGATGATCCTCGATAAACTGGTGAAAAGAAAGCCGCCGGTACTCTTTCCGCACCGCTACCACTACGATAACCTGAATATCGGATGCCAAAAGTGCCACCACGCTATGATAAGCAACCTATTCGCCCCGCCACCATGCCTTGGATGTCATCCGATGGATATGCCCATGATAGGTGCGGCGACTGTTTCGCCACCACCTCCCGCGCGCGGCAAGAAGGTCAAGTATGTTATCTTTCACAGGCTGTGCGTGCGGTGCCACAAAACCACAAGAAAAGGTCCGCGAAAGTGTAAAGAGTGCCACGATAAGACACTTGTGTGGCGTTCGGGGAAGCGACGGTGATAAAAAAAAGGAGAGTTTATGCTAAGACGTGATACCTATAAAGATAAAAAGGGGCAGAAGGGGTTCAAAGAAGTATACACTGCCGAGAAACTTGATCAGAACAGTGTCGATATGTTCATAAAGCTCAACAATGACCATCTCAGCGGGGTGCTTGAGCGATCGATAGAGGAGTCAAAGAGGAAGGGAGCGGCTGACGATGATGGCGCGGCAATGTTGGCTCGCTTTGAGAAGGTATGCCAGGTTTTCATGCCTGACTTCGCCAAAGCTAACATGTTGGCGAAGCGTTACCGGGGTTACTACCAGTTGGGTACGAGGCTCATATATATACTCGCGGCGTTCGCGGTGATAATCATCTCGACACAGTTCCTGACCGATTATCCGCTCGAGATCCCGGGGTGGAAGCTGCTCGCGGAGATATTCTCTATGGTGACTATCCTCGGGATAATAGAGTATGGCAACCGTGTCCGCTGGCATGAGAGGTGGATAAACTACCGGTTGCTGGCAGAGCATTGCAGGTTCGCGATCTTTGTAGCAATGGTCGGGAAAAAGGTTTCAACAAAAGCTTCGCTGAAAAAGGTGAATATATACCAGCTTGAGGATGATGATTCTCTCTTCTCGTACTTCCGCGGTGTAAGAGCTAAGTGGGAGGCCGCCGAGACCCCTGTGACCGGCAAGGGATCCTTCGCTATACTGAAGGACTTTGTGCGTGACGCATGGCTTGCTAACCAGCGAAAATTTCATAAAATCAAGGGCAAGAAGCATAAAAATGCCCATAAAAGATTATCTTTCGTCGGGGAGAGTCTGTTCGCGTTAACGCTTGCCGCTGCTATTCTGCATTATGTTTATTTTGGTGGCCTCCTCATAGGGCGGTACCTGAAATTTGCGGCTATCGCGTTTCCGGTCACCGGCTCCACACTGGCGGCGCTCCGGTCGATATCTGAGCATAACAAGCTGGCGCGCACATCTGAGGAGATGGTGTATGAACTGACTTTGTTACAAGAAGATCTCGCGGCTGTGGAGGATATAAATGGCTTGATACAGGTGTCAGAAGAAGCGCTGGAGCTGACGCTAAAAGAAGTGTCAAACTGGCATGTGCTAATAGGATTCCACAAACCAGAAGCGCCGGCATAGAAATCTTATTTTGATGAAATAATCCTGTACTACTTAGTCGTCCCTGAAAAACTCATAACACATTGAATTATTTACTATTATTCTGTATTTATATCTCATCTTCCAGCAAAAAGAAGCTTTAATTCTGCTGTAAGTATATAATATTATACATTAACCGGCGTTTTTGTCGCGTTTTTAACGCCAATATCTAGGCATGTAAATATAAAATAG
>JAJRXV010000017.1 GCA_024276115.1 Deltaproteobacteria bacterium | reverse complement strand
GCGTGGAGCGTTCTCTTGATGTTGATGAGCCTCTTTGTGACGTTTTTTATTTCGGTGTTGACTTGGTTTATCATCGTTATGCCTTTTTTTTTTAGTAAACGAGCCACGCCCCGTCATCCCCGAGGGAGCACAACGTTATCCCCGAGTGTTTCTATCGGGGATGCAGCCTCAAAACATCCCATTAAAAGACTCCTGCGCGACTCCAAAACCGTCGTCCTGAATTTGAGGCGCGCCTCTTATTTCAGGATCTGGTAATCCTAAATCCAGGTAGATCCCGAAACCAGTTCGGGACGACGGCAGTAGCTTTTATACATAAAAGCAGGTCGTGCAGGAGTCTTATTAAACTAACTTAACCACAGAGAACGCAGAGAAAAGAGTGTTCTTTTATTCGCTTAGCTCAGAGTTTAGTCCTAGTTTTCCGATAACTACCGCGGGAATGACAGAGTGGCGGTGCGGGGATGATATGTCATAAAACGCACAGTTTAATTACCGGGTTAATAATAATACCACATAATAATGATTTAGTGAACAATTTTAGTGAACAAAAAAGCCCGGGAGGTTGTCCCGGGCTTTTTTGTTGCTTTACTTTTAGAATAAATACAGAAGTGTTCATATTGCACTAGACAAGGTTATCAAACATCACTCCTAGAAGTTCTTCCATTCTTGCTATACGGTCGAGGAAATCCTTGCCCGGGATCTCCCGTACTATTTCACCGGTGACAGAATCGTAGACCTTGACAGTGACTCTGTTTGTCTGCTCATGCACCCTGTAATCTCTTGCGATAAGATGTGTGTTGTCTGAAATATATTCAGCCAGATGCTTAAGCCTTTGAGCCGCTTCTACAAGCATCTCCTTAGAAATATTTTCTTGCTCTCGTTCTAACTTTGCCTGTTTTACTTGAATATTCTTGATAGTAGCTTTTCTAAACTGTTCAGATGCAGCTTTCGTGTTATCAAGTTTTGGCTTAGCTTGCGTTTTTTTTACAGGCACAGGTTTTTGAGTAGCTTTCACATGCGCTTTCGGTGCAGGAGGACTACTGTTATTTTGTAAAGCAACAGTTGAATTCTCTAAAGCAACCATTGTTCTCACCCTTTCCAACTTCTTTTTACAGATTTTTCATCCGCCCTTAGCCCCTCCTCAAAGAGTCCGGAGGGGTAGGGTAGATGAAGTTAGTAAGCAAAAAGCCTACTTGAGTAACTTAAATACTTATCTGAGTAACTGTAAAAGTATCTGAGGTACTTGATTAGCTTGAGCCAGCATGGCAGTACTTGCTTGTAGAAGCAGTTGTTGCTTTGTAAACTCTGACATTTCGAGAGCCAAGTCAAGGTCTCTGATACGTGATTCAGCTGCCACAGCGTTTTCAGCCTGAACATTCAAGTTGTTAATTGTGTGTTCTAATCGACTGATGTTACCACCGATTCTCGCTCTTTCAGAAGAAACCTTGTTAATAGCGTTATCGACTTTTTCGATAGCCAAAGACGCTACTTCTTGGTTAATAACCAAAACGTTGTTAACGCCTAACGCTTTAGCGTCCATCTGAGCGATATAACCGACAGTTGTCTGACCTCTGTTAGCTCCGATCTGGAATGATGTTGACGCGTCAACAACGTGCAGGTTATCAGTCTGCACCCCAGCGGAACTTGTGAAATCATAGCTTCTTGTTGTGGCGTTCCATGCGACGTCGATATCAACGTTAGAGTCGATGTAAACGTCAACACCTTCAATAACGTTTCTTAAGACGTTGTCAGAAACAGTGTCACTACCGACCAAAGCGCCAGTGTGAGCATTGTAAACAGTGACAGTCAATGGGTCGATATCGTCTCTAGGATCTTGAATGTCCGCGAATGAGAAAAACTTCAGGACATCCTCTTGAGCTGAGAAGAATAGTTTACCATTGACACCCTGCTTAGGTGATCTGATGACGATAGTACCCTGTACAGCTTCGTCACTGTTCGCGGTAGCGGTACCGACAAAGTCAGCGACATGTCCGTCAACAGTTGAGTCTCCAGAGCTCATGCCTAATCCACCGGCAGACTTATCACCGATAATAGCGTTTTCGACTTTTTGAGCTACTTCGTCAATAGTATCAGCGCCGTCGATGAATATATCAGCCGAGTCACCCTCCGCGTTGTAGATAGTAATGTTCTGACCATGGTCACCCCAGATGAAGTTACCAACGTTGTCATAGCTTCTATCAACAAAGTAAAGCTGAGTAGAGCCTTGAGCGAGACCACCAGAAGCGGTTATGTCAAACTCGATGCTACCGTCAGAGACAGTCGCGCCGAATGTAACATCAACAGAGCC
Organism: Deltaproteobacteria bacterium; assembly: GCA_024276115.1. GTDB lineage: Bacteria > Desulfobacterota > JAJRXV01 > JAJRXV01 > JAJRXV01 > JAJRXV01. The sequence continues at coordinate 5,784 of JAJRXV010000017.1, read as the reverse complement.
GAATGAAACATTACCATTTGAGTCCATTGTAGCTACTTCCACAGTAGTAGACGCGCTAGGCAAAGTTGCGTCAGCGTAGCTGTAAAGAGGTCCTGAACCTTGTCCTGGAGCTGTTACTTGCAGAGTATCGTTACCAGCGGTTTGGTCGCCGTGATAAGCGAAGAGCGCTTTGTCGCCCACCTGAACGTTACCTGTCAACTCAAGGTCAAATGTAGAAGTGCCGATTGTAAAGTTTGAACCAGCGCCAAGAGCGGTACCGGCAACGTTAAAGTAATTCTGACCACCATCGGTACTAGCTCTGAATGTAGAGTTAGCGACTGAGTCAATACCGCTTGCGTCTGTTACGGATACAACTTCAATAAGAAGGTACCCCGCGTCGTCAGTAGCGATAGTGTGAGCGGCAGTAGCTAATACAGCGTTGCTAAAGTCGGCGGTAGAACCAGCCTGAGTGTAAGAATCTACCAGATTCACAGCATCGTCAGCGCCAGCTGTTGATGACTCGACATTGATCTGGAAGTCTGTTCCAGCAGGAAGGTTTGTAGGATTATCAATAGATGTAATCCCGCCCTGATCATCATTACCTGCTGTTGTAGGTCCCATAGCGGCGGCGGTTATGGCGGCCAATACGTTTGCTGGAGCAAGGGTACCATCATCAGCCTCTCTAACTGTCCATGAGTTCGCCGTTGTACCAAGCTGACGAGCGTAAAGAACCAATGTATCAGTACCAGCGTCATAAGTTGCCGCTATATTACCATTTACATTAGTATCAGCATTGATAGCTGCCATCAGATCCGCTCCGGTAACGTCCGCGGTCGCGATTGCTAATGGGTTTGCGACTTCGACTTCACCAGCGCCAAAATCAAAGAATAGCGAATGAGTACCAGCGGTTGTAACAGCCGCGACAGAGGTTGACCATTGCGCGGCAGTATGAAGATCCGCTCCGGTGGTTACCTTAGTACCATGACCAGCTGTATCAGAGATACTAGCAACAAAGCTACCGGCTGACTCCCACAATGTAGCGGAACCAACAGCCTCAGTGTCAGCCATATTAGTCATCGTAACGGTCACTGTGCTACCGCTGACAGTTGCTGTCAGCTTTGTAGCGGTATCAGTGTCAGTGTTAATAGCGCTGGCTATTGCAGAAGCGTTACCGCCCGCTGTAGCGACACCTGTGTAAGCGACAACAAGGTCGTCGCCGTTGTTACCGGTGAGGTTGAATGTCAGTGAGTTGGCGCCAGTACCAGCATCGGCGGCGACATCAAATGACCATTCAGCGATATTTGTGTTGGTAGTAGTGTTTGTGACGCCTTGAGCGCCGGATTTAACAGAAAATATATCGGTTTTGATAACGTGGTTGCTGACAGGTGTAGCGTCTTTTTCGAGACGATAGTTACCTTCAGCGACAGTACCGGTGATAACCGCTGTCATATCTGAGTTATCAGAAGACCATAGAGCGGCGGAAGAACCGTCAAGCAGTTTCTTTGTGTTGAACTCTGTTGATTTAGCGATTCTGTCAACTTCACTACCTAACTGGTCAACTTCCTTTTGGATTTCTTCACGGTCACTTGAGGTCAACACGCCGTTAGCGGCCTGAACTGAGAGCTCACGCATTCTTTGTAGAATTGAGTGAGTTTCGTTCAACGCGCCTTCAGCGGTCTGCAGGAAAGAAATAGCATCTTGAGCGTTTAGTGACGCACGCGCCAAGCCCCGGATCTGAGTCCTAAAACGCTCAGAAATAGCGAGACCAGATGGGTCATCCTTAGCAGAGTTGATTCTTAAACCAGAAGAGAGTTTCGCGAGTGATTTTCCGACAGCGCTACCCGCCGTTGAAAGAGCGCGTTGCGCACCCATCGCCGCGATATTATTTACGATTGACATTCCCATGATAATTCCTCCTTGAAATATTTTGGGTTGCGGCATCCTTGCCGCAATTGTTAATGTTATATAAAAAACTATGTATGGTTGATTTGTGAGGCATCAACCTTTCACCTTTTTTCTGTCAGTTCCGCTGACCACCCCCTGTTAGGTTTATTTTTTTGAGCGTGTTTTTTTGCTTACTCATAACTAGCTGGTAATGATGTGCTTTTCGTAAAGCGACCCGCTAGCTCGCACGCCCTTGTTATTTGTTATAATAAAGTAACGGAATCATCGACTAAAAACTTTAGCTTTTTTTCACTTATTATCCACTTTTTTACGCTTTTTTTTGTATGACTTTAAAGGTCGGTTTTTTTTGAGAATATGTATTAACCCGACAATCAAATCTATAGCTTTCACGCCCCGTCATTCCCGAGGTAGTAATCGGGAAACCAGGACTAAACTCTGAGCAAAGCGAATAAACTTTGCTTTAGTTTAATGGGATGTTTGGAGCCTAGATCCCCAATAGAAGCCTTTGGGGATGACGTTGTGGCGCGCTCGGAGATGACAGTTCAAATAACGCGCGGTAATAATTAATAAGTAGATACAAAAACCGTTGATATTGTGCTCATGACTACTTATTTGATTGCCGTGTTAATAATAAAGTGTTCTATTTGGCAACAAGTCAGTTTCAGAAAGAAAATCAAAGAAATTCAACATTTTCTTGACAATTGCCTAAACATCGAATAGATTTTTAGTGTTGTTGACTATAGCGAAAATACTTTAGGATTATAATATGAACAAGAATATATTTAAGCTCACCGGTACCAAGCTGGGTATTCTCATTACCATCTTCATTTTGTTTCTGAATGGTTCTGGTGTTGACTTTCTCGACCAGATCGAGCTGAAAGCCCTCGATGAGCGGTTTATAAAGAGGGGACCGGTAAAAGCGTATAGCCCGATAGTAATCGTCGGTATCGATGACAACAGCATAAAAAAATACGGTCGGTGGCCCTGGCCGCGGTGGCGTATAGCTGAGATGGTGGACTTTTTTACAGAGGCTGACGCTAAGGTCGTTGGGTTTGATATAACTTTTTCTGAGGAGGACAAAAACTCCGAGTTAGAGTTCATAAAAGGGCTGATAAAAGATATCGACACCGGTGAAAACGTAAAAGAGTGGGGTGAGTTTGGCGCCGGCTTCAAAGAAGACCTCAAGAGCATGAGGGATAACGCCGACAATGACAAAAGACTCGCCGAGGCGATCAAGAAGAATGGTCGGGTTATCCTCGGTTTTTTCTTCCACACGCAAGAGAGCAAGCAGAACCTCTCGTTTGAGGTGCAGCTTGACATGACAAAAAAGTACCCGCTGATATCCAGATCAAAACTCGGCGCGATAATATACGACCCGCCTGAGCTGGTGGACTACCAGATATTTGACGCTTATACCGCCGCCGATGTGAACATCAAACAGCTCTCTGACGCGGCAAACGGATTCGGCTACTTCAATATATTCCCTGATATAGACGGTACGGTTCGGTGGGCGCCGATGGTGCTTGAATACCAAGGTATATATGAGGATGGCGACCCGGTGATCGGGAATTTCCCGCCGCTGGCGTTACAGATCCTGCGCGAGTACCTCCGCCCTGAGGGGGATGAGAACGAAGAGATAAGTGTTTTTATAGACAAATACGGGGTCAATGAGATCAGCGTATACGGATATATGATCCCTACCAACGAGTATGGGTTGATGATGATAAACTTCCGGGGGCCCGGCGGTACCGATGAGACCGGCAAAGGTAAGACTTTTGAGTACATTTCGGCGGTCGATATTTTTGAGGGAAGTGTAGACAAAAAAAAGTTCAAGAATAAGATGGTGATCGTCGGCGCTACCGCTATCGGCATCTATGATATGCGGGTAACTCCATTCTCGGAGGTATTCCCCGGGGTTGAGATTCACGCGAATATCATAGACAGCATACTTTCTGAAAGTGTCATGGATATACCACCCTGGGCTAATGACTTTGATAAATTGATAATAGTCCTGCTCGGGCTTGTCATATCGCTTATCATCCCGAGATACAAGGCTTCGAGAAGCGCGTTTATTATACTTATGATATCTGCCGCTTATGTAATGTTTAACTTTTATATGTTCTCGGTGGGGAATGTCTGGTTGAACATCACGTACCCTATGCTCACTATCGCGGTCACATCGCTCTGCCTATATACATACCGGTTCGCGACCGAGGAGCGGGAGAAGAAGGTGATAAGAGGCGTCTTCTCGCAGTATGTATCAGAGTCTGTAGTAAATGAAGTGCTGAAGGATCCTGACAAACTTCAGCTCGGCGGGGTGAAAAAAGAGCTTACGGTGCTTTTTTCTGATATTCGGAGTTTCACAACGATATCTGAAGGGCTCCAGCCGACTGAACTGGTACATCTGCTCAATGAATATCTCTCCGCGATGACAGAGCTCGTGTTTCAGCACGGAGGTACGCTCGACAAATATATGGGTGATGCGGTAATGGCGTTCTACGGTGCGCCGCTTGATTTTTCTGACCATGCGCTGAAGGCGTGTCACACCGCGCTCAACATGATGCGGAAGCTCAAAAAAATGCAGGCGTTATGGGCGCGGCAGAAGATGCCGAAGCTTGATATTGGCATTGGTCTCAACACAGGACCGATGTCTGTCGGGAACATGGGCTCGAAGTTTTTTATTGATTACACCGTTATGGGCGACAACGTAAACCTCGGCTCGCGGCTTGAGGGGATCAACAAGCAGTATGGAACGAACATCATCATCAGCGAATACACATACGCTCACGTGAAAGAAGAAATGATATGCCGCCAGCTCGACCTAGTGCAGGTAAAGGGGAAAAATCTACCGGTAAAGATTTATGAACTGCTCGGTGATGTCCGGTTCGAGGAGGCGAAAGCCGAGAACAGGCGCTTAAAAGCGAGCAGAGCCGCCGCGAAGAAACATAAGTTCAGACGTTTTGAGGATCAGACGCTTCCTGAGAGGAGAGACCCGAAGGCGAAAAGTTTTTTTGAGCTGCGAGACCGCTTTGAGACTGCGCTGAATAAGTTTTTCGCGATGAAGTTCGAAGAGAGCATCAAAATACTTAATGAACTCGCGAAGGACTACCCGAAAGACAAACCGACGCGGGTGTTCATAAAACGCGCTGAGGCGTATTTGGCAGAGCCGCCACCGGCTGACTGGGACGGCGTGTATGTGATGACGACGAAGTAGCGGGAAATCCGCGATTCGGCGTCGGTGTGACTTTTTTATTGACACTGTGAGGTATTTAGTGTACCTTGCAACGTCTTAATCAGATTTTGCGCGGAAGAACAATTTACAACACTAGGGGTAATCAAAAAATGTATGCTGTATTAAAAACAGGTGGCAAGCAATATAGAGTAGCGGAAGGCGACATAATCGACGTTGAAAAGCTCGAAGGCGAAGCTGGCTCTGACATTGAGTTTGATCAGGTATTGATGGTGAACGATGGCGATACGTACAAGATCGGCGCGCCGATAGTAGCAGACGCGAAGGTGAAAGGCGTTATCCTCGCTCAGATGAGGGACAAAAAGATAATCGTCTACAAATCGAAGCGCCGAAAAAGCTACGCGAAGAAGCAGGGACACAGACAATATATAACAAAGTTGCAAGTAAAAGAAATCTTAGCTTAAGATAGGAGTAAGGCAATGGCTCATAAAAAAGGAGGCGGCAGTTCCAGGAACGGTCGCGACAGTGCTGGTCAAAGGCGTGGCGTAAAAGTCTACGGTGGTCAGAAAATAAAAGCAGGCGGTATCATAGTCCGACAACTCGGCACAGTGATTCACGCTGGCAATAACGTAGGGCTCGGCAGGGATTTTACCCTCTTCGCGCTCGTTGACGGTGTAGTAACATACGAGAGAAAAGACCGCAAACGCAAG
>JAJRXV010000268.1 GCA_024276115.1 Deltaproteobacteria bacterium | reverse complement strand
GAGACATTTGATTGCATTGTTTCATGCGAAGTGATGGAACATATTGAGGATGACACAGGGTTCATCAAAAAAATTCACTCGCTGTTGAAGCCGAACGGGCAGGTGGTGATATCGGTGCCGGCGCGGATGAAGTATTGGGCAATTGATGACATTGCCGCTGGTCATGTCAGGCGCTATGAGAAAGCTGATTTGCTTGAGCTTGTGAAAAGCGCGGGCTTTAAGAATGTATCTGTGATATCTTATGGTTATCCTTTCATTAATATATTCAGACAAGCAAGGATAATTGACGCGAGAATGAAGCTTAAAAAGGAAAAAGAACGAACTCAAAAGCATCTTACACAAAAAAGCGGTCTTAACAGGATTCCGTTTGTATTGCGTGTTATTGTTAATAAAACAGTTTTTTGGCCTTTTAATAATATCGCAGCGCTTTTTAACCGGTTTAACTTGTCCGAAGGCTACCTGGTATTTGCAGAAAAGTAAGGTCGCGGGAAATAAGCGTGGGTTTTGTACCTAAAAATATTTCATAAAGGATATTAATGAAAAAATATATTTATTTAACACTAAAGGTCGCCCTGCTGGGCATAATATTCTATATCATCGGTAAGGAATTTTATTTAAATTGGGATGAGATCGTAAGCTATCAGTGGCGCCCTGATCCATTTTACCTTGTAGCGTCGTTCTTGATGTTTATCGTGTCATACCTTTACTTCTATCTGGTTTGGTACGCTATGCAAAGAGCTATCAGTATAAAGTTGCCCTTTTTTGAGGGGGCAAGAATATGGGCGTTAGCGAACCTCGGGAAATATTTACCAGGTCATATATGGCTGGTGCTAGGTCGTATATCTTACTTGACGGCGAGTGGCGTATCAAAAAAAAGAGCGGTATTAAGCTCGTACATGGAGATTATATTAATATTACCGTAAGCTACAATAGCGGTCTTGATAATGGGGATGTTTAGTGAGAACAGGATAGAATGGTTAAACTATTCGCTTGTCAGTCTGCTAGTCTCGGGCTGCCTGCTCTTTTCGCACCCAAAGGTGTTAGAGTTCACTATCAACTTTGTCTTCGTTAGGCTGAAAAAAGAGAAGGTGCAGGTGCAGTACAGTTTTTCGAAGATCCTGGCAGTCATCTTCTTAGAGATCATATACTGGTTTATTTTAAGCTATGCGTTCTTTTTGCTTATACGCTCAGTATATGTTATTGAACTTTCAATGTATTTTGATGTTGCCTTCGCGTTCACGACATCATGGCTGATAGGATACCTGACTATTCTTGCCCCTGCCGGGCTTGGGGTCAGAGAAGAGTTGCTGATCATTTATCTTAGCAAAATACTGCCTAAATTCGCGACACCTGTCATAGCGGTAGTCGCGCGCTTCTGGATTGTTGCTAGTGAGATCGTCTCCTTGGCATTGATCCTTCTACTTCACAAGCTGTTCCACAAAGAGAAGCTTAAGCTGGTATTACTGTTGCTGGTCTGCTGGGTGGGTATATACGGTGGCGTTTATCTTGGCGGTTCCCCGAAATAGTATTGACATTGTTGTGTTTTTTAGATAAGATTATGCGCAAGTCGATGAAGTAAAGTAATAAGTAAATCAAAAATAATGCGTAGCTATAAAATGTAAATCATCAGGTTGCAAGGTGGGTTAGTGGAAAAAATATGTGTTTTATACTTCCCCAATACGGGATCAAGCCTTAATTGGTATCGTGCCCCGCTAGGGTTCTTATCTTTAGGGGCTTCTTTGGAAGAAGCCGGTTATAAAACAGTTATTGTCGATGGTAACTGTGGTAAGGAGAGTGAGCTGCGTTTGTTGAGTATCCTGAAAGACCATGATGTTATCTTTTTGGGAATAAGCGCGATGACAGGAGTACAAATATTAGATGGTCTTCAGGTGGCTAGATCTTTTAGAGAACTTAAACCTGATACACCCATAATCTGGGGTGGTTGGCACCCTACACTTATGCCACAGCAGACGATCAAGCATGATTTAGTCGATATTGTTGTAAAAGGTTTGGGTGAAGAAAATATTGTCAAGATCGCCAGCTGCTTGAAAAATGGTGAACCTCTAAAAGGTATACCCGGAATCCTTTATAAGAAAGGCGGACTTGTAGAAGAAGGTCCCGAAGATAAACTCCCATTCGATGTTAACGCCTTTCCACGGGCTGCCTATCACCTGATAGACGTAGAACAATACATTACGACCGATGTCAACAGTAGAACACTTACTTACATAAGTAGTCGCGGTTGCCCTTACCGGTGCGGCTTTTGCGCCGTTTCAACAGTTTATAAGCGCAGGTGGTTGCGGCAATCCGCTGAAAGGGTCATAGACGACATTGAGTATCTTATAAAGACTTATAAGGTAAACGGTATAAGATTTGAAGACTCGAATTTTTTTACTAACAGAAAAAGGGTCAGGGTAATCTGTGAAGAGTTGATAAGGAGAGGGTGTAACATAAAGTGGTCGGCGCTCGCCAGACCAGAAGAACTACTGAAATATGACGACGAGCTACTGATGCTAGTTAAGGAAAGTGGTTGCAACCAGGTACTGGTCGGTTCTGAGTCCGGCGACCAAGACGCGTTAGACTTGATTACCAAGGATAATACCGTTGAGGATACGATCAAAATGGTAGAGTTGTGTAATCGGCTCGATATCTCACTGCTGTTGTCTTATATGGTCGGGCTACCTGTTAAAAACTGCAAAGATGTCGATAGTACTTTAAATGTGATAACGAAACTGTACAAGGAGTATGAATTCGCAAAGCGGGGGCATGAAATACTTTTGTTTTATTACACACCATACCCGGGTAGCGCACTCTACCGATTAGCGGTAGATAATGGGCTGAAAGTCCCGCAAAGTTTTGAGGCGTGGGGGGACTGGACATTAAATGTGCTACATTCTCCATGGATAACTGAAGCAATGAACAAAAAAATACTTAAAGCGATGGACAACTATGCGATCATCAGGTTTTATGTCAGAGCGAATCAGATGATATTTAACCGGACAGAAGTCCTAGTTAAAGAAAAAAAGTATTTTTTGCTGCGCGTCGCTTTGCGGCTTATCAATAAACTGTTCCAGTTTCGGATAGATAATGACTTCTTCTCATTCCCGCTGTTTCGGAATATTTATCTTTTAGTTGCTAAATCACCATACGTCTCTAAAATCATATCTAAGATGCTTAAGGCTTAGATATCGCACTCATCGCGGACTGGCGCTGGCGAAAGAGGTATTTCTCTTTCGCGTTTGAGTGGTATGTTTGGCGGAAGATGACTTTCTTGTTTTTCAAGGTTAGGTGATTATTCACTGTCATTCCTGAGCGCGCCACACCGTCGTCCCCGAGTGTTTCTATCGGATCTAGGCTCCAAACTATAGCCTTGTAGGATGAACAAAGTTTTTATTTCCGATTGCCTTACCTTTGTTGATGGGCAACAAGATTACCCATCATATCCACAGTTCGCCCCGCGGTTCTATTACAATATATGCGAAAAGAGCCGCATTACCCGCACCTTAAAGCTGAACCAGAGCGAAATCGCGTCAAGTTCCTCTTGTGTTATCTCCTTGCACTTTTTTAGGTCATTTTTAAGCATCTCTTCTACCTTGGCGACAAAAACGTTGTCAGAGGCAACCAGCGATATCTCGAAATTCCAGCGGAAAGAGCGGTTATCAAAGTTAGCTGTCCCGATAGATGCGATATTATCATCTATCAACATGATTTTTTGGTGCATGTACCCCGGTTCGTAGTAGTAGATCTTAACCCCGGCACGCATCGCCTCCCCAAAGAAGGAGAAAGCCGCGAGACCGAGTAACTGTTTGTCCCACTTTTTCGGTAGGATGATCCGCACATCTATATCGCTGAGAGCGGCGAGTTGTAGCGCGCTCATCACCTGAGGGTCTGGCACAAAGTAAGGGCTTGTTATCCATATCCTTTGAGTTGCTTTGTTGATCGAGTTGAGGAAGAACAGGTCGCAGTTCTCAAAATCGTCAGCAGGTCCGGTAGAGAGTACGAGTGTTTTTATATCACCATCCTTCGCCGCTTTTGGAGTCCAGTTCAGTTTCGGTACTAGGTCGGTAGCCCAGTACCAATCCTCAATAAAGGTGAGTTGTATAGAGAGAACAGCCGGCCCCTCTATCTTGAGGTGAGTGTCGCGCCACGGGGAGAATGTCTTATCCCTGCCGAGGTATTCATCCCCGACGTTCAGTCCGCCGACAAAAGCGATGACGCCATCGATTACGACGATTTTCCTGTGATTACGGAAGTTTATTTGGAACCGGTTACTCTTCCCCCTTGTGGTTTTGAACGGCAGGATTATAACCTTAGCGTTCCAGAGCTTATTGATATAAGATTTTGTGAGGCTGTAGCTACCTATCTCATCGTACAAGAGGAAGACTTTTACGCCCCTCTGTCTAGCGGAAATGAGCTTATCGCTGAACAGCTTCCCGAGCTTGTCATCGTTTATGATATAAAACTGGACAAGGATATATGACTTCGCTGCATCTATCCCCTTGAATATCTCAGAGAAAGTCGCCTCGCCATCGATAAGTAGCTCAAGATTGTTGTTCTGCGTGAATGGCTGTTCGGCCAACCGTTCGAGGACATGATGAGCCGCGAGCTTCCCATACAGCTTAACCTCAAACGCTCGAAGCGAGTCTTTTAAATCGTCGGCTATATGTTTGACCCTCATATTCCGCGATTTGAACGCCTTGACGTAGCCCTGAAACTTGTTTCGACTGAATACCCAATATAACGGCAACGTAAAATAAGGCACTGTTATGAGCGAAATCGTCCACGCTATCGCGCCTTGCGATGTCTGAGTGTGCATGATCGCGTGGAATGCCGTCAATATCCCGAGACAATGCGCAATTCCTAAAAATATACCGATAGCCATGAAAATATTGTTTTCCATATATGTGACACTTACCCCCTAGGAGCCTAGAACCCTGTCTTTTTAGCTATAAACTATTCACATCAAGCACAAACACCGGCAGACCATCCCCGAGTATTGAGTAACCGAGTACCGACGATATCTTCTTGAGCGGCTGTGTGAGAGGCTTGATGAAGAGGTCTTCTTCGGAGAGGAGTTCATCGACTACTATCGCGGTCGGTTTGTTGCGTATTTTTATCATGAGCAGACATAGCTCCTCCTCTGGTGATTTCCCACGGGCGAGAGGTGCGGTTGGTGACGACGCGTCACCGCCATCTTGCGCGTTCTCCAAAAGCGTATGCAGTGAAATGACTTCTGGTGGCTCGAGTTCGAGAGGTGAGTCGAGGTATGTACCACTATCGGTTTTCCTGAACTCACCTTTTTCGGCGAGCATTATCCGTTCGATGCTTGAAACCGGTATCGCGACGGTCTCTTCCCCGGTCTTTACCAGGAGCGACCGGATGACCGCGGTCGTCACCGGGACTTTCAGTGTTATTTTCAACCCGTGCCCTTCGGAGTTTTCGAGAGTTATGCTGCCCCCGATGTTCTCGAGCGAGCTTTTGACAATATCGAGTCCGATACCGCGCCCTGAAACGGTTGAGACCTCACTCTTTGTCGTGAATCCGGCGCGGGTCAGCACGTATAGCAGGAAGTTGTCGTCGATCTCATCCGGGGTGTACGTGATGAAACTGTTGTCGAGCGCTTTTTTTATGACGCTTTCAGCGATGATGCCGCGCCCATCGTCTTCTATAGTTATCTCAGCGAAATCATGTATCTTTTTTACCGTAAGCGTAACGTTTCCCTTTGGGGCCTTGCGCACGTCCTCACGCTCTTTGACCGGTTCTATACCGTGGTCGATGGCGTTACGGATCAGGTGTATCAGGGGTGCTATGAGCTCTTTCAGCACAGATGAGTCGATCAGTATATTGTTTGTACTGACGATGAAGTTGATCTTTTTTCCGGTGGAGAAGCAGTATTTGCTGATCGCGACTTCAAGCGCGTTTGTTATAGTCGAAAAGGGTTGCATTTTGAGGCTTACCAGAGAGTTGTAGAGTTTGCGCAGTTGTCCTTCGATCTTTCGTATCAGGTGCTTCAGTTTGTACGATTTGAGCTTTTCATTCAGCGTTTTTAGCGCGGATTCGGTATACTTTAACTCGCTTATGTCATCAATCAGTTTATCGATTATGCTGACGTTTATCTTTATATTATTGTCGATTGAGCGGTGCATCTCTTTGACGCTGTTGCTGATCTTGTTATCGATGTCTTTTGATTTATACCGCACTTCAACGCTACCGCTACGTATACCGTTGCGGATTTTTTTTATCACCCGTTCGACATTTTCGTCAAGCTCCTCTGGCAGGGCGTTCTTGAACTCTTCTATCGCTTCAAGCACGTCGTAGATAAGCGTCACCGGTCTGTCAGTCAGTGGTATCTCTTTACGCGAGTATGATTCTATAAGTTCCTCTAAAAGATGAGTGACCTCAACAACACAGGAAAACCCCATTGTCGCCGATATACCTTTGATAGAATGAAGGCTCTGCATGATTATACGCGCCGGTTCGAGGTTTTTCGGGGCGTCCCGCAAGACTTTTACAGCAGCGTTTATCGTGCTGATGTGAGTGTCTATCTCAGTGGAGAATATCTTTATGTATTTGGTTTCGCTCATTGTTCTGCTCCTACATGTAACACGTGACAGCGATTTCTATAGTCTTAAACACCTCTTTTGTGTCTATCAGGCGAACATCTATATTGTTTAAGTTATATATATATTTGATGAAACACTCGCTTGTCTCTGAGACGATACCTTCTTGGAAGTCAGGGATAGTTAAGGCGCCGATCACCCGCTCGGATAAAAAACCAAGCCTGTAGTTTTCATCCTCAAGTATAATGATATCATGCTCTTGTGAGTGTTTTTGCTCCAAATCGAATATTGAGTAAGTGTCGATGATGCTGTACAGCATACCCTTGAAATTGATAACACCTTTGATATATTTCAGCGATTTTGGTATTGATACCAAGCGGCGCGGTTCGGTAACTTCCGCTACCTTATCGATATCAAAGGCGTAATGCCTGCCACCTATGTAAAATGTAAATATGTCCATTTTATTCCTTAGGGGCATGTTGCCCAATACAATTTAGGGGAGATTCCCCCTACACTCCCGTTGGTCGCACCCCCCTTTTTACGGGTACTTACAGCGACGACTTTTTCGAAAATAGGGAGAATTCTCTATTTGGCAACAGTCCCCTTAGACCAGCACACCATCATATCAATTCAAGCAACACATCATTTAATAATAGTACCCCTTTTTTTGTTAATTTCAATGATGTTATGCTCTTTTCGAGCAGACTTCTATCGATCAAAGTGGCAAACTTCGCGCTGATATCACTCTCTGCCATACCAAACTCCGCGGTGAGGCGCTCGAGCTTGATACCGTCTAACATCCTCATCCCCATTATCAGGAACTCATTTTGCTGTTGAGGTTTCTCAAGCCACTCTCTGCTCACCTCGGGCAGAAGTCCGTCAACCACGTTGCGCATGTATTCCTCATGATCAGCGGTGTTGCTCCAGCGCGCGGCTTTCTCTTCTCTCACCAGCGAGTGGGCCGCCGCGCCAAATCCGAGGTAATTGCCGTAATGCCAGTAGTTTAGATTGTGTATCGACTCTTTGCCGGGGCGCGCGTAGTTGGATATTTCATAATGTTTGTAGCCGCGTTTTTGCAGGTATTTCTCTACCGCGCTGAACATGTCTGCCAACGTATCGTCTGACGGCACCACTACACTTCCTGCTTTCACAAGTCCGTCAAGCGGGGTGCCTTCCTCTACTGTCAGGCTGTACGCTGATATATGCTCTGGCTCTAAGTCTGTGAGGGCTTTCAGGTCATCTAGGAGCGTTTTTGCGCTCTGCCCGGGGATGCCGAACATAATATCCACGCTGATGTTGTCGAACCGTGCCGCTCGCGCAGCCTCGTACACTTCTACTGCCTCGCGGGAGTTGTGTGCCCGCCCGAGAGAGTGCAGCATAGTATCATCAAACGACTGCGCACCGATGCTCAAGCGGTTCACCCCGACGCTTCTGAACTCCCGCAGTTTGCGCTCGTCCACCGTCTTCGGGTTTACCTCAAGCGTTATCTCCGCGTCTGGTGCGACATCAAACAGCGCGCGCGTCTCGTCGATTACCCACCCGATGTTCTCCGCCGAAAGCAGGGAAGGAGTGCCGCCACCAAAGTAGATGCTCCTCACGCGCTTTTCAGTCAACTGGAGGTTATCTGAGACGAGCCGCATCTCCTCGGTTACGCACTCACTGTATTCGTCAGCGGGGATGGTCGCCGGCGCGGAGGACGCGAAATCGCAGTAGGCGCATTTTTTGAGGCAGAACGGGATATGTATGTATATACCGAGAGGCATTGTTTTTCCTTATTTTCTTTTAGTTTAAGGGCATGTTGCCCAATCCATTTAAGGGGGAATTCCCCCTTCACTCCCGCTGGTCGCCCCCCCCCTTTTTACGGGTACTTACAGCGATAGCTTTTTTGAAAATATGGAAAATTCGCTATTTGGCAACACTCCCTTTAAGCACAGAGGAGATAGAGAAAAGACTTTTGTTGCTGCATACAACGCTACGCCCTGAACCGGTATCAAGACAGCCCCTTCTGGTTAAAAAACTTGATATATTTATGGTCCATTTCCAAGAGGTGCTTATTGATCCATTCTTTTAAGAGCTCAAGCGCGTGGACAGTCAGCGGAGCTAGTTCTTGGTTGAGAAGCCTTTCCCTTATTTCAGCGGCTTTTTGTTTTAAAGCGTCGTGCTCTTTTTTATGCTCCTCATATTCAGGGTATTCATATTCTCGCATATATTTTTCTTCTGTCTCAAAATGTAGCGTAGCGAACTCGATAAGATTGTCAAGGAGAGTACCGAGGATGGTAATCCCCCTGCCCGCTATCATTTCTTTAAACAAAATGTTAAATATTTCAAGAAGCTTTTTATGCTGTTCATCAATCTCTTTAATGTTTACGCTGTACTTATCACTCCATGTTAGGTAATACATCCGTTTTCTCCGAGTATATTAGTGAAATTGTAAATTCCCACAAACTATTTAGTTTAATAGATAATAACATCTATCATAGTAAAAATAAAGAGTGCAACGCTTATCATTCCGTTGACGTTGAAGAACGCCGCGTTGACTTTTGAAAAATCGTCACTCTTCACAAGTGTATGCTCATAAAACAGCGCCGCCCCGGTAAGAAGAACTCCGGCAAGGTAGAACCAGCCGAGGTTGTAGATGAACATTACCGCTATGAGGAGCGCGAACATCGTAAAATGCGCCGCTCGTGATAAAAAGAGCGCATTGTTTATACCGAGTTTTGCCGGTATCGAAAAGTAGCCATATTCTGTATCATGCTTAAGATCCTGCAATGAGTATAAAATATCGAAGCCGCTTACCCAGCATATCACCGAGAGCATGAGTAGTAGTGGTACGATACTGAACGAGCCTTTCACGGCTATCCAACCACCGATCGGGGCGAACGAAAGGCATATACCGAGTACGATGTGCGCCGCCCAAGTGAAGCGTTTTGTGTATGGGTATAAGATCAAGAACCCGTCCGCGACGAACGAAAGCTTGAACGCGAGCGGGTTTAGCATGAACGCGGCGAAATGAAAGAGCGCGAGGCTCACGACGGTGAATCCGAATACCTGCTTTTTTGTTATGACTCCGCGCTGTATCGGGCGGTTCTTCGTCCGGGGGTTGCACCGGTCGATCTCGGCGTCTATCAGGCGGTTCAGGCTCATCCCAGCGCTTCGGGCCCCTATCATCGCGAGCAGAACATAGAGCATCGTCAGCATAGACGGTATTCCGCGCTCCGGTAGAACTGCCCCCATGAACGCGAACGGAAGCGCGAACACAGTGTGCTCGAACTTTATCATATCAAGAAATATTTTAATTTTATTTAGCATATTTTTTTTACCCTCGCCCCCTAGAACCCTAGTTTTTAGGGATTATACTCGCGCCATACCCTTCCTTTAAATGTTTCGAGCAATACATGGTCGCCATCACGCTTAACAAAGCGGTTGTACGAGAGTGGTACCTTCCCGTATGGTGTATCGAGAATATATTGCGGTATCGCAAATCCGGTCGTATAGCCGCGCAGCTGCCGCATGATCTCGATACCGTCCTCTATCCTGGCTCGCAGGTGAGCAGTCCCGGCTACAAGCTGGCACTGGAAGAGGTAATACGGTATTATCCGCGCTGTAAGCAGCTTTTCCACGAGGCGTTTCATTACCGGCAGAGAATCGTTAACACCCTTCAACAGCACCGACTGGTTTTGTAGCGGTATCCCCGCCTTGAGCAGTGTTGCCGCCGCCGTCCGCACTTCATCGGTTATTTCGGTCGGGTGGTTGAACTGCACATTCACATAAAGCGGGTGGTACTTTTCGAGCATCTCCACCAGCTTTGGCGTAAACCTCTGCGGCATTGTGCATAGTAGCCTTGTACCGATCCGAATCACTTCTACATGTTTTATCTCATGCAATCGCTTGAGTATCGCCTCAAGAGAATCATCGTCAAGCATGAAGGGATCTCCACCGGTGAGGAGCACATCCCGAATATTCTTGTTTTTGCGTATATAATCTATGTTCGCGTCTATAGTCTCCGCCGCGCTTTTCTTTTTTTCGAAGTAGTACTTTCTGAAACAGAAGCGGCAGAATGAAGCGCATGAGTCAGAGATACAGAACGCGACTCTGTCGTCGTACACCTGCACCAGATTCTCTTGCGGCGAGTTCTCCCCCTCTAACAGCGGATCATAAGAGGCGACTTCAGCACACTCACTCGCCTCATGGAGTGACGGTAGCGTCTGCAACCGCAGCGGGCAGTTTTCGTCGAGCCGATCCATAAGCGCCGCGTAATATGGCGTTGTTCCCCACTTGAACAGCTTTTTAGTTTTATTGAAGGCTGAAAGAGTGTCTTCAGGTAGTTCAATGAACTTTTTCAGGTCGCGAGGGGAGGTTATTCTCTCTTCCATCTGCTTTTGATAATCAGCTTCTGTAAAATACATCTTGTTATAACCTCTATAGTAACCGCATTGCCCTGAACCATCACATTTCCATGAACCATCACGTCGTCCTGAACTTGTTTCAGGATCTACTGCCCGGTAGAGCAGGGCTTTGTTTAAAGACTTTTTATATCTTTATCGCGGTAGCTCCCCATGTCATACCGGCGCCGAACCCTATCAACACAACGATATCGCCTTTTTTGATCGCTTTTTCGTTGATCGCCTCGTTCAGCGCGATAGGGATAGAAGCAGCGGAAGTGTTTCCGTACCTCTGTAGATTTACATATGATTTTTCAGGGTCTATATTCAGCTTTGAGCAAACAGCATCGACGATCCTGACGTTTGCCTGGTGGAATATGAACTTGTATACATCATCTATCGTAAGATCACATTTTTCCAAAACGCTTGTGACCGCGCCTGGCACTATCCTGACGCCAAACTTATAAACATCCCTACCTGTCATCTGGATATAGTGCGATCTTTCATCAACTGTTTTTTGTGACGCGGGTTGTGCCGAACCGCCCGCGGGAATTGTGATAAAGTTCTTACCGTCGCTTTTTATGTATGATCCAAGTATGCCGTCACCGGAGTCGCACCGCGTAAGGAGCGCCGCGCCGGCGCCGTCCCCGAAGAGAACGCATGTGTTCCGGTCGGTAAAGTCAATAAACTTGGTCATAGTCTCAGCGCCGATTACAAGCGCGTTTTTGTATGTACCTGTCGCTACAAACTGGTGCGCTATGTTCATCGCGAAGATAAACCCCGAACATGCCGCGCTAATATCGAACGCGACAGCATTCGTGGCGTTTATTATTCTCTGCACGATAGTCGCGGTTGATGGCATCAGGTGGTTCGGTGTCGCGGTCGCGACGATGATAAGCTCAAGCTCTTCTACCGCCATGTCGGCGTTTTCAAGCGCGTTTATTGCCGCTTTGACAGCGAGGTCAGCGGTGGTTTCGTTATCATCAGCCATCCGCCTCTCTTTGATCCCGGTCCTTGAGGTGATCCACTCGTCACTGGTATCTACCATTTTTTCGAGGTCAGCGTTTGTCAGGACTTTTTTTGGGACATAATATCCGAGCCCGGCTATTTTAGCCGAATTGTTAAGCATTTATTTTCCTTTTTCAGTGTATTAAAAGAGTTATTATATATATATCAATAAATAAATCAAGAAAATAAGTTGAAAGGAGTTTTTGGCGAATTGACTAGAAGTAAATAACTCTCAAAAATAGACATTGATTTTCCCGCACCGGTTTGTTAGGTTTTTCTTAGCGATTTTTTGACCTGACCAACAGGATTTACAGCTTTTTTATCTGAACATCATATTTTCGCCATCAAACCGCGTCATTT